>JAPXRQ010000029.1:0-6070 GCA_033813515.1 Thermomicrobiales bacterium | reverse complement strand
AGCTCTACACCATCGGTCCTGCCATCGCCTTCATCATCGGACCGACCGTCGGCGGCAAGATCGGCGAGGCGGTTTCCAATCAGGCGGTCTTCCTCTGCGCCGCGGTGGTCTTCACCGGCGCCCTCATTCTCAGCCTGATGCTCGATGAACCACCGATGAGCAACCGCGGCACGCGTCGGGGCGGCTATCTCGATATCGTGGCCTACCCGCCGCTCCGCTGGATCGTGATCTATGCCTTCTCACTGGTCTTTGTCCTCTCGTTTGGCGTCACCTTTCTGCCCAACCTGTTGACCGATCGCTATAACTTCAGTGATCTGGAACGCGGTGTCGCCTTCTCGGTCGGTGCAGTTGGCACCCTGGTCCTGTCGATGGCGATGGCGCGCATACCATCGATGACCCACATCCGCGGTTCGGCGATCGGTGCGCTCTCGGTGACGGGTATCTGCGTTGCCGTGCTGCTCACTGGCAGCCCGTGGATACTGATTCCGGCCTTCATGATGCGGGGCGGATTCATGTTTGCCTGGTCGCTCGTCACCCCGCTGGCCAATGACATTGCCCCGCGCAACCTCAAAGAGCGCATGTTTGCCGGTCTGGAGTTCTCGACCGGGATCGGCAACACCATTGCCCCTGTCCTCGCCGGCATCGCCTACGAGATCAGTCAGCTGCTTCCGTTCTTTATCGGTGCTTTGCTTATGCCGCTGGTTGCCGCTGGCGCAATCCTGCTGGAACGCAAGGTCGTCATCCCGACGCTGGCGCGAACCCAGTCCGCCGAAACCGCCGATCTCGCTCCGGAATCGGCAATCGCCTAGTAGCGCCGGGTCAGATGCTCCCGACCGGCCGGCGGCTCGGCCTCATCCGGCCACCACTCGGTCAACTCGGCAATCAGACTGGCATCATTGAAGCGCCACCGGCTGATCGCGGTGAAATCCTGGGCATCATTCCAGCGCACGGTCACGATCGAGATGACGGTGTTTCCCTCTTCTAAGATGTCATGCACGGTGAATGCAAATGTGCCGGGATACTCCTCCTGCAGGCGGATAAACGACTCCCCATCGACAATCTGTTCCCGCGTCACCGGCCAGATCGCCCGGAAGTCGGGAGCCAGCATCGGCAGCGTGTCTCGATAGCGCGTCTCCGCAAACAGTTCCCAGAGTCGGCGAACTGTTTCTCCGTTACCCACGTGCGATCGATTCCATGGTCTCGGCCAACGTGTCGATCTCTTCCGCGGTAGTCAGATAGTGGACCGATGTCCGCACCACCTTGTCCAAACCGCGCGCTTCCATGTCGTACCGCGTGCTCATCACCGAGGACGAGGTGGCATTGATCTTTCGCTCCGCCAACTTCGCTCGCACGTAATCGGCCGCAACCCCGTCGACGATGGAAGTAACGATCCCGCCCTGCACTTCGCCGATGTCGGTCACGGTCACGCCCGGGATCTGTCGCAGCCGACTCCGGAGCGCGTCAGCGTTCGTCCGCACCGATTCCCAGATCGCCTCCAGTCCAAGCGACGTGGCCAGTTCGGCCGCATCGCCCATGCCGAGCAGATTCGCGTACGAGCGCTCCCAGTTTTCGAATCGCTTCGCATCCGGCACGATCTCGTACCGGTCCCTGGCCACCCAATTGGCCGCGTGATTGTCGAGAAACGGCGGCTCCAGATCGCCAATCAACGATTCCCGCACCCAGAGGAATCCGGCTCCGCGTGGACCGCGCAGATATTTCCGGCTGGTCGCAGAGAGCACATCGCATCCTATGGCCGTTACGTCGATTGGCATTTGTCCGACCGTCTGGCAGGCATCCAGGATGTAGATGGCCGGCCATTTGCTCACGATTGCCCCGATCGCGGCCGCAGGTTGCGTCAAGCCACCGTTGGTCGGCATGTGGGAAACAGCCACCACCCGCACACGTTCGTCCATCATGGTCTCGAGCGCCGACAGGTCGATTTGCCCGCTGATGTCGCTTGGCACAACCTCGACCGAAACGCCCTGTTTCGCAACCTGCAGGAAGGCGATGACATTGCTGGAGTACTCGGCAGTCGTCGTCAGGATTCGGTCGCCGGATCGAAACGGGATCGCATAGAACGCCATATCCCAGGCGCGCGTCGCATTCTCGATCAATGCAATCTCGGATGGCCTGGCCCCGACCAGATTGGCCACCTGATCGTAAACGGCATCGATCCGGGTTGCTTCCTGATCGGCTGCCTCGTAGCCACCAATTTGCCCTTCGAGAACCGTGTGGTTTACAACCGCATCAATGACGCGCTGCGGCATGAGGGAAGCACCGGCATGATTGAAATGCACCACATGAGCGCAGCCAGGAGTTTCTGCACGAAGTTGTTCGATGTTGAGTCCGAATTCAGACACGCTGGATATTGCCCTTCATGATTGACCTCGCAATTCTCGGTACTGGCGCCATGATGCCAACGGCCGACCGCTGGCTGTCAAGTGTCCTGGTTCGTCTCGGCTCGGAGCAAATGCTCTTCGATGCCGGCGAGGGTGTGCAGATTCCCTGGCGCGGGCAAGGTTGGGGAATCAAACCACTCTCCCTGATCTGCCTCTCCCATCACCATGCCGATCATGTCACCGGCATCCCGGGCGTCCTCTACGCACTGGCCAATGCCGGACGGACCGAGCCGCTAACCATTCTCGGTCCCAGAGGAACGCGCGATCTCGTCTCCGGCCTGCGGGAATCCGCTCGCGCATTGCCGTTCGATGTCATCGTCGGCGATTTGCATAACGGGGCCGTCTGGCATTGGCAGGATATGCGCATTTCCGTTGTGCTGGGCGATCACCGCATTCCGGTTCTGCTGTACAGGTTCGATCTCGCCCGGCACCCGGCATTTCTGGCGGAGAAGGCTCAGGCCGCAGGTGTTCCGCGCGAGGACTGGAAGTTGCTCTCGCGCGGGATTGATGTCACAGCGAATGGGCAACGCTTTGCGGCCGATCAGTTCGTTGGACCGGCCCGCCGTGGTATCTCGTTCGGAATCGCCACCGACACGCGCCCGACCGACACGGCACTTGCCCACTTCCGGGATGTCGACTTGCTGATCACCGAGGCGACTTACGGCGACGATGCCGATAGTCAAAACGCGCTCAATAACAAGCACATGACATTCCGCGAGGCAGCTCACTTTGCATCGGAAGTTGGGGCGAAGCAGTTGGTTGTCACCCACTTCAGTCCGAAAATGACCGAACCCGAGCTCTACCTTGCCAACGGCACCGGACCGTACCCCGGGTTCACCATCGCTACGCCAGGGATGGAAGTGACCCTCAGTTATCCGGATGACAGCGGTAACTAGGGGACAGGGGTGGGGGTGACTTCCCCGGTGCCGGCCACATTTTCCGAGACCGGTGGGGTGGTCGTATCCAGATTCTCGGTGATCCACTCGCGGATCGCGCCCAGATCGCCCTGATACACCCAGGCTCCGGTTGAAATGTATCCGCCCGATATCAGCGGCGCGGTGAGCGCGGCCGTGGTGATATCGCCGTTCGTCATCCCGTAGCCAAGTTTGGCCAGGGTCAGTTGCTGTTCGAGGCTAAAACTGGTCTGCACCGCGTCGCCCAGCGCATTGATGATCTGGAATCCGTTCGTCAATGATCCGACCGATTTCGCCTGATCAAACAATGCGCGGAGCACCTGAATCTGGCGTTCTCGTCGTCCGTCATCGCTGTCCTGATGCCGCGTGCGAACGTAGATCAGGGCGGTTTCGCCATTCATATGCTGCATGCCGGGCAGGAAGGTGACACTCTCAGTGCCATAGTCTTCAGTTGGGTACTCGGTATCGATGATCAGGGCCGGGACATCGATATCGACACCGCCCATCTCGTCCACGACATCAACAAACCCATTGAAATCGATTAGCACATAGCCATCGATCGGAACGCCGAACACGGATTCGATTGTGTCGCGCATCTTTCCAACCCCCGATGCGAGATCGGTTGGATTGGCCTGGTAGCCGTAGTTGTAGGCGCTGTTGATCTTGTCCGGACCCACCCCAGGGATATCGACCAGGAGATCACGCGGGATGCTCACCGCGGCCACCCTGGAATTGATCAGATCAACGTGGACGATGAGGATGACATCGGCATTTTGATCGCCGCCTTCCGACCGCCGGTCCACGCCAAGCAACAGAATGTTGATATCAGTCTTGCCGCCCCAGACCTTGGACGTTCCCGGATCATCCGCTCCGACCGCACTGAAAATATCGCCCAACACATCGAGGTGGGAGGGATCGTCGCCGGTGGGCAATGGCACCCAGGCCGCCGAGGTTGCGGTCGGGCTGACTGTAGTGCCATCTGTGCTCGCCACGGTCTCGGTGACGGTCGGCTCGCTGGCAGGTGCAGGCGTACTTGTGGCGGTCACATTCCCAGCCGACGCCTGTGTTTCGGTGGCGACATCGGTTGCTGGGCTGGTTGGTGTCTTGCTGGCGGTCGCGTACCCGCCGTCGGAGGTTGCACCAGGCGTCGGAGTGGGTGCCGGCACCGTAGGCACAAGCGTTGGGTTCGTGTTCTGGGCAAAGTTGCTGCTGCGTGTCGGGAGCGGGACGACCACCGCGTTCTCGGCATCCACGACTGAGTCGACAAGGCGATAGACATAAAAGCCGCCGATCGCCCCGACGATCAACAGCAGAGACAGCACCACGAAGAAGATTTTGCGGCGTCGTGATCTTCGGCTGCGCTTGGGTTGCGGTGCAGTCATGAGTGTCCGTCTGCAAATCGGGAGGTCGTCAGGAAGTTCCGGGGGCTCGCAGCTTCGGTGTCTGCCCGGAATCGAAAGTCTACTCTGCTAACGGTGCACCAGTGGTGTCGGTTTCGGTCGCCAGGATACGTTCGCGTCGCTTGGCCTGATCCTTCGCCAGCGTCTCGGTTCGCTGGTAGGCGGCATAGACCGCTTTGGAGAAGACAGTCCGAAGTCCGCCCTTCTCCATCTGATAAATGGCCTCGGCCGATGTGCCGCCGGGGGAGGTGACCATATTGCGCAGTTCGGCCATGTGCTTCTTCGACGAACGGGCAAAATCGACGGAACCCGACACGGTTTGCAACACGATTTCCTCGGCAATGCGGCGCGGGAAGCCCATGTGCACACCGGCGTCGATCAGCGCTTCCATCATCAGGAAGACATAGGTCGGCCCGGTCCCGCTCAGGGCCGTTGCCATGTCGACGTACTTCTCCTCGTCGACAAACAGCTCGACACCCATCGCCGCCAACAGGCCCTGAATCGCAATGCGTTGTTCTGCCGAAACTGCCGGGGTCGCCGTCCAAACCATCATGCCTTCGCCGATTTGCGCCGGGGTGTTGGGCATCACTCTGGCAATCGCCTCGTGTCCCAATCCTTCGCGCAAAAGATCGATTGTTGCGCCGGCGGCAATTGAGACCACGACCTGATCTGGTCGCAGCACATTTGCCAGCCTTGGCATGATCTCCCACAAGGCCTGCGGTTTGACTGTGAGAAAGATGATGTCTGCCTGTGATGCCGCATCCACATTGGATGCTTCCGTGCGGATACCGAACCGCTCTGCGATGACCGAACGCCTTGCCTCGCGCGGATGGCTGGCGATGATTTGCCCCGGCGGAACAACCGAGCGACCCAGGATGCCAGCGATCATCGACTCGGCCATCACGCCGGCGCCGACAAATGCAATCGTCGCGCTGACCTTCGTTCCGGTACCTGCTGCTTCGTTCATTTCCGCCTGCTTGTGCTCTGTGGCAATCGACCCCGAATTGTAGACTGCGGGCAGAGTTCGTCGGCCGCACCTTGTGAGGAATCCATTGCCCAATCGCCTGGCAACATCATCCAGTCCCTATCTCCAGCAACACAAGGACAATCCGGTCGACTGGTATCCGTGGGGAGCCGAGGCGATTGCCCGCGCCAAAGCCGAGAACAAGCCTATGCTCGTCAGCATTGGCTACTCGGCGTGCCATTGGTGCCATGTCATGGCCCACGAATCGTTCGAGGATCCCGCTGTCGCCGACCTGATGAACCGCAATCTGATCAATATCAAGGTTGATCGCGAGGAGCGGCCTGATATCGATGGCATCTGCATGGCCGCGGTGCAGGGGATGACCGGTCAGGG
>JAPXRQ010000028.1:0-23634 GCA_033813515.1 Thermomicrobiales bacterium | reverse complement strand
TGGCCGATCGCATCGCCCGTTCCCTTGGCTTCGAGCCAGACAGCGAGGGCAATGCCGCTGACCTGGTTGTGGACCACCTCGCCGATCGTGAACTGCTCCTGCTGATCGACAACTTTGAGGTCGTCGAAAGCGCCCGACCGCTGCTCTCGCGGATCCGTGATGGCTGTCCTGGTGTCGTGATGCTGGTCTCGTCCCGGCGGCGGACGCAGGTGGCCGACGAGCAGGTGTTTGTTGTCGAACCCATGGCGATCCCTGCGGAAACGACGCCACTGAACCTGGATGCCGTAATGGCACTCGATGCGGTGCAGCTGTTTGCAGATCGGGCCCGGTTGGCGCGTGCATCGTTTGCGGTTACCGACGAGAACCTCGCATCGCTCCTCAGCATCTGTCGCAACCTGGAAGGCATTCCGCTGGCGATTGAGTTGGCCGCCGCGAGGGTGGGTGCGATTGGTCTGGCCGAAATGGCATCCGGGTTTGCATCGCGGCTGGATCTGGCGGCGGATGGGCCGTCCGATGTGGTGCACCGACTTCGGTCCGTGGCTGCTGCGATCGGCTGGGGGTACGAACTGCTTGAGCCGCAGGTCCGGGCCGTTTTCCGGACCATGGCCGTGTTCGATGGGGCCTTTTCGCTGGCCGGAACCAGGGCGGTCATATCGGTGGTTCACCCAGACAGCAGCGAGCAAACCGGAGGATGGTGGATCTCCGCCTTGCAGGCATTGATCGATGCGCAGTTGATTCAACTGGTCGACGAGCGCCGGTATCGCATGCTGAGCACCATTCGCGAATTCGGTTTGCGGCAGTTGAACAGCGGTGGTGAACGCCAGGATGCGGAGGTCGGCCGCTATCGGTGGTGCCTGGATCTCGCCCGCCGCTCGGATGATGCGTTGCGAGGCGATCTCTCGCCCGATCTGCTCGCCGAGGTTGAAGCGGAACTGGACAACATTCGGGCAGCAATGAAGTGGGCGGTCGGACAATCGAGCCAGGGCGACGAACGAGAAATGGCCGTCCGGTTGGCCAATGCAATGTGGCCATTCTGGAGCTACCGCGGATATTGGTCCGAGGCCACTGATTGGCTGGAGCGCTCGGTGGTTGCGGCCGGAGAGACAGTCTCGGTGCCGATTGCAGTCGCTTGCATGTATGCCGGGCACGGGATGCCGGGCCGGACCGAGAACAACATCGTCTGGTACGAGCGATCGCTGCAGCAATTCCGCCAGCTTGGCGATGATCAAGGTATCGCGGTTGCCATCGGCAGTCTGGCATCCGCCCACATTCAGGCCGGGCATGCAGATTCGGCCGTTGCACTGGGCCAGGAAGCGCTGGACCGCCTGATCGGACTGGATGGTGATCGGCGGGCGAGCATTGTCACCTCGCGGATCATCCTCAGTAATGCGCTCCTGGAGTCGGGAAGGGCGGCCGAAGCGCGGACCGAGCTTGAGGCGGCAATCTCGCTCGCTGGCGAAATCGGGAGCGACCGATCGGCCCGGTCAGCGATCAGCGCGCTGGCTCGCCTGAATCGCATCATGGGGCGGCACTCGGAGGCGATTTCGGCACTTCAGGCGATGGTCGAGCATGCGGTTGAGAGCGGCGATCGCAACGCAGAGTTCCGGGACCTTGTTGAGTTGGGCCTGGCCGAGATCGAAACGAACGATCTCGATGCGGCGGCTGTCCACCTCCGCCGGGCGATCGAGACCATGCTCGATCTCAACTATCACGAGCAGACCATGACCCGGGCACTGGACGGGGCAGCCCGTATCGCCGCATTGCAGGGCGCATCGATTGAGGCGGCCAGACTGATGGGGGCGACTGCGCTTGTTCGCGAGACCAATGCCCACCCGATCCATCAGTTGGAGCGGCGCCAACTTGAGCGCGAGCGGACCTGGCTCCGGCAGCGAATGGGGCCGTCGCGGTTCGATACCGAGTTCATGATCGGCAAGGGTTATGTCCGGAGTCGGGCGCATGCACTTGCTTTGCAAGTGACCGGAGTCGGAGCAGCGGCTGCAGCTGAGCCCAGGATTGAGCATCGTGGATTGCTCTCTCCGCGGGAGTTCGAGGTGCTGACAGCGCTGGTGGACGGCAAATCGGACAAGGCGATTGGTGAGGCGCTGGGGATCAAGACAACGACTGCCCGGACGCTGGTGCAGCGCGTCCGGGAGAAGCTGGGTGCTGATAATCGTCATGAGGCAGTGGCAATCGCCGTGTCCCAGGGCCTTGTCCGTGCCCACGCCATGGACCTCAGCTAGCGCCTACGGCGGGTAGCGGTAACAAGGGTTGCAAGGGCCCTCGACCTTCGGTTGGTCGCGCAAACCATAACCGTGCCTGACCACGCTGATCTCGCAAGGAGCGTCCGGATCCATGTTCCAAATTTGATGGTTGAAACCGGCAAGGATCATGCGGTCTCCCGGTTGTAGTTTGAACTCCTTATCTGACTGAGCATTCGGGGCCTTGAGCCAGCGAAAGTCGGAATCCGACGGCTCTCTCCCGTCGGGCGGCGGCGTGTAAATGCGCTGCTCGGCATAAACCTCATCCGGCGATCCGGGATTATCCCTTGATCCATTGAGTTTCACGCCGAGCATGCCAGACCGAACATCAATTTGAATCTCACCGAGAAAGGCAAGATCTTGAGTCTGAGAGGTTCCGGTGAGGATCAGATCGATCGCGAAGTAATCGTACGGTGGTGGTTCATCAGCGACTGAATCTGGTACAGAGTGCGGACCAGGGGAGTTTGGCGCGTCACTCTTGGACTGCCTGTGTGCCTGAATCAACGAGAATGGTGAACCTGTTAAGAACGCGACAAAGTCCTTTTGATGATCGTCCTGCGCTGGGTGTGGAACTTGTCTGTCGCTCATTGCAGCCCTTTCTGGTGAAACAGCATCCGAATCTCCGTTGATTCTCTGATTGCAGTTTCTGGTCTGGGCATCACCTCGGTGTCATGCAAATTACGTACGCCGGACTAGGTGATTTCAATGTCGAAGTCGACCGGGTCGCCGCTGTTGATCGGGAGGATGTCCTGCGGACAGCTGCTGACGATCATCGCCACTGGACGCAGGGCCTCGAACCGAACCAGATCGCCAGCCTTCGACACGGTCGGCTGGAAACTGAGATCGCCGTCCGGGGTCCACGGGATATTCATCCACAGATTGAACGATTCCGGAGCCTGGGTATACGCGCCGAATCCGAACTCCCGCGCAACCGTCATGAAGTTGTTCGAGCAGCTGTCGTGAAATCCCTCAACCCCAAGCAGTCCGTAGCGGGGCAGGTCGCACGGCGCAACGACGGTATCGTGGACGCCCGGGCTGGTGTCTTCGACAAAGCGAACGATGGGCTTGCGGAGATTGTCATAAAGTAGATCGCCTGCCTTGGGCACGAGTTTGGTCAGGGTTGAGCGGGTGTGGACCATCGACATGAAAACCGAGGGGTCCTCAAGCGAGATCGCCCAGAAGTCGACCACCTGCCAGCCATGCGTGTTGATAACGGTGAAGATCTGTCCGGTCTCCAGTCGATAGCCGGCTCCCTTGCGGGCCGGAACGGTCGCTCGCATTGTGCACCTCGCTTTGACGCTTGCCGATTTCCCGCATTCTAGCGAACTGTTCGCCGACACGGATCAGGCACCAGATCACCCCGCTGATATCGTCCGGGTTCACAGGCGATCCACAGGTGAGCGCGTGCTATGCTTACCGGCCGTTTTGCTCCCAGACTTCCGCCCGGAGTTCCGCCGTTGGACGCGACGATAGAATCGCCGATACAACCGCCTGCAGATCAACGCGCAGCCCAGCGCTCCTATGCCGCGCTGATCGGATCCTCGTTTGCGTCCAACACCGGGAATGCGTTCGCCAATCTCGCCATACCGCTGTTCGTGCTCAAGACAACCGGCAGCGCCACCCAGACCGGCGTGGTCGCCGTCGTCAACTTCGTCCCTCCGTTCCTGACGTCGATCTTCGGCGGCGCGCTGGTCGATCGTGTCGGTCGCAAGCGCATGCTGATGGTGTCGGATGCATTGAGTTTCGTCGGGACAGCGATGATCCCGATCTTCTACGCGCTCGACATCCTCTCCTTTCCAATGCTGCTCGTGCTGGTCGCGATCGGCGCCATGCTGGATTCGCCAGGTCGGGCGGCACGCGGCGCCATGGTTCCGACCTTTGCCAATCGGGCCGGGTTCTCGCCGGAACGCGCGCAGGTCATTAATCAGTCGGGCTTCTTCATGGCTCAAACCTTCGGACCAGCCCTGGCCGGAGTGGTCGTCGGGATCTGGGGACCGACGACTGCGATCTGGGTCAATGCCGCATCCTTTGTCATATCGCTGCTCCTGGTCTGGCTCCTCGTCGACAATCCCCAAACCAGTGCCACCCGGATCACCACGACCTATCGCGAGGACCTGCTCGAGGGCTTCCGGTACGTTTGGCACGATCCCTTTTTGCGCGGCATCGTGCTGGCGATCACCTACCTGGCCATGTTCTATGTGCCGCTCTTTTCCGTTGTCTATCCGGTGCTGTTCACCGAGAAACTGGACAGCACCAAGGCGCTCGGACTGTTCGTCGGCCTGGAAGCCGCGGGGACGTTCCTCGGCAGCGCGGCCTACGGCTGGTGGGGACCCGGAATCTCGCGCTGGAAGGTGTTCATCGGTGCCCAACTGGCGTGCATGCCCTTCTTCTGGGGCGTGATCTTGCTGCCCCCACTGCCGATCCTGCTCGCCTGCGCGTTTTTCAACGGCTTCCTGCAAGGCCCACTCAGTGCCGTGGTTCAGGTCGCGCTTCAGGTCCGCACACCGGATGCCATGCGCCCCCGGGTGAACAGCCTGGTGACCGCTGGATCACTCGCTGCGGTTCCGATCGGTGCGCTGCTGATTGGCGCCATGATCGAATGGGCAGGAGTGCTCTGGGCGTACGGCTTCGTGGCATGCTTCTACTCGATCGGGCCAATTCTGATGGCCTTTATCCCGGTCTATCGACAAATCGACCACAACCTGCCTGAGGCAATGACCTGACCATGGCGACCGCATCCACTCGGATGGCGCAACGCTCCTTCTTCGCGCTGCTGGGTGCGAACTTCTTCTCGGCCATGGGCAACTCCTTCACCATGCTGGCCATCCCGCTCTATGTCCTCGAGACCACCGGCAGCGCGACCCGAACCGGAATCGTTGCCTTCGCCAATACCTCCCCGGCTATCCTCTCGGCGATCATCGGCGGTCCGCTTGTCGATCGTCTCGGCCGCAAACGCACGGCGATCACGTCGGATCTGCTGAGCATGATCACGCTGGGGTGCATCCCGCTGCTGGCTAAACTTGACCTGCTGACATTCCCGTTGCTGCTGGTGATTGTCGCGATGGGTGCAGTGTTCGATCCTCCCGGCGGCTCGGCCAAACAGGCGATGGTACCGATCCTCTCGCGCAAGGCCGATTACTCGCCGGAGCGGGCCCAATCGTTCTTCACCGTCACCTTCGGCGTCTCCCAGATCATCGGACCCGCCTTTGCCGGTGTCCTCGTCGCGACGATCGGAGCGGCCGGGACGATCTGGGTCAACTGCGGCACCTTCGCGCTGACCATCCTCCTGATCAGCTTGTTTGTGTATGGAGGCGAATCGCCCAACGAGCGAACGACCTCAACCTTCGTGCAGGATCTCCGGGGCGGGTGGGAGTACGTCCTGCGCGACGACTTCCTGCGCACCGTCATGATCATTTCGGCCGCGTTCTCCGGCGTCTTCGTCCCGATCTACACAGTGCTCTATCCGGTCTACTTCACCGAGATCATGGACAGCACCAAGGCACTCGGATTGTTCATCGGCATCGAGGCAGGTGGCAGTCTGCTCGGCGGCATCCTGTACGGCGTGTTCGGTGCCCGCTTCTCGCGCCGCAATGCGATGGCGTTCTGCCTGATCGCCTGGGTGCCAGCGCTCTGGATATTTCTGCTCTCGCCTCCGCTCTCCGTGCTGCTGGTCGCCGGATTCCTGGGTGGCCTCGTCGCCGGACCACTGAATCCGATCTTCAATGTCGCCTTCCAGGTCCGCACGCCGGAATCGATGCGCGCCCGGATCTACGGAATTGCGATGGCATCCAACTTTGTGGCTGTGCCGTTGGGTGCGCTTTTGATGGGACCGCTCATCCAGATTCTTAGCGTTTTGCCCGCCCTCGGATTGCTGTCGGTCGTGGTGACGGTCATGTGTGTCTGGGCAGCATTCCGGCCCGTGCTCAGGGAACTCGACCTGCCGCCCGCGCAGGACGAACCAGCTCAGGCCCCGTCGTAGAGTCCGAGCTGGCGGCGGAGGCCGATGCCGTCCCAGCCATCGAACCCTTCGATGCACTGGCCGTTTTCCATGCGATCGAAACTCATGCCCTGGACCCTGATTTCAGTTCCGGTTGGTTCCACGCCCATGAACGGAGCGTCGGAGTGGGTGCCGGTCAGTTCCCAGCGCGTCAGAACCTGATCTCCCTCGGCGATCATGTCGATCAGCTCGAAATGCAGGTCGGGGAAGGCGGCCATCCACTGCTTCCACTGGGCGCGAAATGCCTCGCGCCCGGTGCCGAAGTCGGGATCGTTGCCAGCCGCGTTCTCCGGGACAAACCGATCGATTGCCGCCTCACTGCGGTTGTTCCAGATCTCGGCGAAGAATGTGCGGACAGCGGCTTTGTTCTCGTCCGGCGTTGCCATGGGGGTATCGTGCTCCTGCGACGTTAACATCCAATCGATATGCGTGATACTACCCGAATGTCGGCGAAGAGCGGCCTGGGCCGCCGGACGTTTGAGTCCCTCTCGGTACGCAACTACAGGCTCTACTTCATCGGCCAGGGCATCTCGATGTCCGGGAGCTGGATGCAGAGCATTGCCCAGGGCTTGCTTGTTCTGAAACTGACCGGCTCCGGCACGGCTCTTGGCCTGGTCATCGCATTGCAATGCGTGCCCATCCTGCTCTTCGGACCGTGGGGCGGGGTGGTTGCCGATCGCTACCCGAAACGCCGCACGATCTACGCGACCCAATCCGCCGCCTGTCTGATCGCGCTGACCGTGGCGGCGCTCGTCCTCACCGACACGATTCAGATCTGGATGGTCTATGTCGCCGGGATTCTTTCCGGCTTTGTGACCGTCTTCGATAATCCCGCCCGGCAAACCTTCGTCCGCGAACTGGTCGGCAGCGAACGGCTGACCAATGCCGTCTCGCTCTCGGCCATGGAAATGAATGTCGCGCGCATCATCGGCCCGTCGATTGCCGGAGCGTTGGCCGCGACCGTCGGACTGGGCATGTGCTTTCTGGTCGACGGCCTCTCCTATTTCGCGGTTCTGTTCGTTCTCTGGCGGATGAACGCATCCGAATTCAACGAGCAGGTGCGGGTGGCGAGTGGATCGGGGCAGGTTCGGGCCGGCATCGACTACGTACGCAAGACCCCGATAATCCGCAACATCCTGATCATGATGGCGATCATCGGCATGCTGACGTACGAGTTCTCGGTCATGCTCCCGCTCCTCGCCGAGTTCACCTTCCACGAGGGTCCCGGCGGCTACGCGGCGCTAACGGCGGCAATGGGGGCCGGGGCGGTCGTCGGCGGTCTGGTTGCGGCCGGCAGAGGGAATCCATCGCCAACCGTGATGGGATTGTGCGGTGTCGCATTTGGTGGCTCGGTGGTGTTGACGGCGATCAGCCCGAACCTGCTGGTCGCGGTGCTGACGCTGCTCATCGTGGGATTCTTCTCGATCAACCTGACATCGCTCGCCTCGGTAACCCTGCAGCTGGAAAGCGATCCCCCGATGCAGGGCAGGGTCATGGCGCTCTGGTCTATGGCCTTCCTCGGCACCACACCGATCGGCGGTCCGCTGATGGGGTTCATCGGCGAGCATGCCGGGGCGCGGGTGGCCCTGACCATCGCCGGAGTGGCTGCGATAGGGGCGGCAGGCTGGGCGACACTGGCCAATCGGGAGTACGTGCCTCGCTATCGGGATCAGCCGGCCCGCGCCGAACCGGTTGGCGAGCCGGCCGAGTAGCCCGCGAGCGAAATCTCATGGATTTCCGCTATGTCCGGACATTGTTAGTTGATCCGGGTGTGCGTAACCTGTAGACAGTCGCAATCGTATTAGTGATGACGACTGGTTCACAGGCCTGGGGAAGGCAATTCAATGGTTCGTTTGTCCCGCGTTATCCCGCTCACGCGCCGCTCATTGGCGTCCGTGGCACTGGCATTGGCACTGTTTGCCGGATCGATTCAGGTCTTGCCCCACGCTGCTCGCGCCGCCGACTTTGAGAGCGGCGATATTGTCGTCACGACGGACTCGCTCAATCTGCGCAGCGATGCCGGGACGGACGGAACCGTTCGACAGATTCTTGACCGGGAAACAGAACTCGAGATCGTTCAGGGACCGCGTGCCGATGACGGCATGCAGTGGTACCAGGTGACCGTGGTTGGTTCCGGCGCAAAGGGATGGGTCGCGGCCGACTACATCTCTGGCGACGATGCCGGTGCCCCGGTCGAATTCGAAGATGCCCTTGGCGTGCGGGTAACCGACGGCCCGATCAATGTGCGCGAATCGGCGGGCACGAACGGAATCATCAAGACGACGCTGGACACTGGCGCCGAGGTTCCTGTGTATGGCGCCGGCACGATGTTCGCCAATGCCAACGGATACGACTGGATCAAGGTCCTTTACGGCAACGGCATCATGGGTTGGGTTGCGACCGACTTTGTCGAGCCGCTCTCGTATTCGCCGAATCTGGGCAGCGACGATGGATGGGGCAATGCGGTCGGCGGAGCCGTCATCGATGGACCTGTCAATGTTCGCGACAATCCGTCACTTGATGCAGATATCGTCGGAACCCTCGCGGACGGTCGCGTGATCCAGAAGCGCAACAACACCGATCTGGTCAGCGCCGATGGCCACACCTGGATGCAGATCAACTCGCTCTATTCGGAACCGCACGACGGTTGGGTGGCGATCGACTTCCTCCAGCCGCTCGCATCGATCCCCTGTGGCGATGGACCCTGCTATCCGGAGGAGATCGTCGATCTGATCTCGGCCGAGCAGGCAGTCGTGGTCGATGGTCCGGTCAACTTCCGGGCCGATCCGGGATTGTCGGGCGAGGTGCTGCTGAAGCTTGACGATGGCGACTATGTCTTCATGGTCAAGGGCGATGGCAAGTTCACCGAAGCCATTGACGGCTACTACTGGGTCGAGGCATCGGTCGGCGGAGAAGATGGATACATCGCCGTCAACTTCCTCGAACCGGTCGAGTAGGACCGCGGTGCAGACGTAGTGTTCGGCTTCCGAGCCGGTTTTGCGTAGGCTTTCCGATCGGCCATCGCGAAGCACCGGAACCGTCATTGCCGCCGCCACCACCGCCGCCGCCACCGACGTAGTGTCCGGCTTCCGAGCCGGTTTTCCGTAGCCTCTCCAATCGTCCATCGCAATTTACCGGTGCGGACGTGACCACCGTGTCTCCGCCACCCGCGGCCCGGAAGCCGCGGACTACGTTTCGGCTGTTCAACTACGGCGGGTTAGTGTCGTCAACAACACGCCGCCGAGGACCATTGCTCCGCCGATGATGTGATACCGGGTGATTGGCTCGCCCAGGATCAGGCCGGCGGAAATGATGCCCACGATCGGGGTCAGGTTCGAAAAGACACCGGCACGCGAGGCCGGCACCCGCGTCAGCCCAAACGACCAGAACAGGATGCCCATGAGCGACGGGCCCAACCCCAGAAACAACACGATCCCGGTCAGTTTCCACGTCGGATCGGGCATCGGATCATTGACCACTTCCCAGAGCGAGAGCGGGATCAGCAGTAACAACCCGAACACCGCGGTGCCGGCGGTAACGGTCATCGCATCTTCCCCGCGCACATGGAGCCGCGAGTAAATCGAATAGCCCGCCCAGACGAACACCGATCCGATCATGAGCCCGTTACCAAGCGGCGAGGTATCGAGCGTCCGGCCGCTGAGGGTGACCGCGATTCCAACGATCGACAGACAAACGCCGACCCAGGCGATCGGAGGAAGACGCTCCTTCAGGAGAAAGAACGACATAATCGCGATCACCACGGGAAGCGCGCCCGAGATCAGGGATCCGTTCGCGGCCGATGTCCGTTGCAATCCAAAATTGAAGAAGAAGTTGAAGGTCGCGATTCCCAGGATGGCCAGGATGAAGGTGTGCCGATTGAGGAGCGGACGCTTCCCGCGCAACCAGAGCATGGTGAAGAGCGCGGAAAACGCCAGAATCCAGCGCAACTCGGTCAGGAGAAATGGCGGAATCGATTCCAGCGCCGTTTTGGTGCCGATGGTGGCGGTGCCCCAAATCGTGGCCGCGCCGATGAGCGAGGCGATTGCGAGCGCTTCGCCATCGTGCTCGACTGAAAGGTTCCTGGTCGATTCGTTAGCCACCGGTCCTCATTTCAACCGATGCGCGGTTCCGGATTGCGTGATCACGACAGGTTCGCAATCTCAACTGGCTCAATAGCGTCCGCGGTCTCGAATCCGAAGATACGCGAGTAGAAATAGAGTTCTCCATCCAGGGTCCGCTTGATATTGGCAGCCTGCCGAAAGCCGTGTTGCTCGCCTTCGTACAGGACGATCGCTACGGGGACGCCCTTCGCCTTGAGCGCGTCGTAGATCAACTCGCTCTGGTTCGGTGGCACGACCTTGTCCTCCAGGCCGTGGAAGAGGATCAGCGGCGTGTTCAGTTGATCGATGTGATACAGCGGCGAACGCTCCCGGTAGATCTCCAGACCTTCGGGATAGGGGGCGATCAGTCCATCCAGATAGCGGGATTCGAACTTGTGTGTCTCCAGCGCCATGATCTCGAGATCGCTGATGCCGTACAGCGAACAGCCCGCCTTGAACGTGTCGCGGAAGGTCAGTGCGGCCAGGGTCAGATAGCCGCTGGCACTTCCGCCGCGGACGGCCAAGCGGTTGCCATCGACCAGGCCCTGATCAACCAGGTATTGCGCGCCAAAGACACAGTCGTCGACATCGTAGATTCCCCAGGTGTCCTGCAGGGCATCGCGGTAGGGACGGCCGTAGCCGGTGCTGCCGCGGTAATTCACATCGAGGAAGCCAAATCCGCGACTGGTCCAGAACTGAAAACTCATCTGTTTTGTGGACGGAGTGGCGCTGGTTGGACCACCGTGACTGGAGACGATCAGCGGTGGAAATTCGCCGTCCGGACCTTCGAAGTCCGGATTCTTCGGCGGATAGTAGAAGGCGTGCGCAACCTGACCTTCGCTGGTGGGGTAGGTGATCGCGACGGGGTCCGAGAGCCAGGCCGGATCTGTTTCCGAATCGGACGACGCCTTGACGACGGACGTCTCACCCGTCGAGAGGTTGTGGCGATAAATGGCGGTCGTGGTTGATGGCGATCCGGCCACAAAGCCGACAATAGCGCCATCGGCCGAAATCGACGAGACATCGCGGAACGGTGTGGGGACCGTCGTCAGTTCGCCAGTTTCCAGGTCAAGATCGCCGATCGACCAGGTGCCGTTCTGCGTGTAGGCGCAAATCAGGCGCGTGTCATCGATGATCGCGTACGTGCTCATTCCGACAACCCAGAGCGGCCGCCCGAACTCGGCTTCCATATCCAGCAGGTGCTCGATTTCGCCGTTGCGGTATCGGTAGAAGTTCCACCAGCCGGTGCGGTCGTCGACATAGATAAGGTCGCCACCAGGGGACCATTCGGGCTGGAAGACAGACGATCCATTTCCTCCGGCGATCTGCTGCGGGTTGTGGAGCGTGCCGGATTCGTCGATATCGGCCACCCAGAGCTCGGCGGCATCCCACGGCATCATGGGATGGTTCCATTGCAGCCAGCTCATGCGCGTGCCGTCCGGACTGATCCTCGGGTCAGAGACGAAATCGGTTCCCGAGACGACGGTTTGCCCACCATCCGCATTGGGGCCGATTGGATCCAGGTGGACGAGGGTGTTGACGGCTTCAATATCCGAAACACCGTGATCTTCCTGAATACCGATCAATTTGCCGCGGGCCGGGTCCATCCTGAAATCGCCGTAGAAGATGCCAGACGTTGTGATTGGTTTCGGTTCGCTTCCAGGCTCGTGGCGGTAGAGCAGTTGATCGGCGAAGTTCTGGAAGTAAATGGTTTCGCCATCAACGAAGTAGGAGGCGCCACCGTACTCGTGAACCCGGGTGCGGACATTGAATCCGTCTGGAGTAAGGGTTTCGATCGTGCCATCGCCGCGTTGGCGTCGGAGGACGCGGCGTCCGCGTTCGGCCGGTCGGCTCTCGATGAAATAGATGTCGCTGCCCACGACAACAACGTCGCTCAGGCCGACTCCAGCGGTTGCGATGGACTCTGAAGCGATGGCCGACTTCCAGGATCCGTACGGCGCAACTGTTTTCGTCATCAACTCTTCCTCTCATCGCGTTGAAGCACGCGCCACGTACAATTGAAGCAACTTCAGTCCGTCGCCTCCGTGAGCCAACCATCATGCTAAAGCACGTTTCGGTTCAACGCAGATTGCTACGCGCGCTTCTCCTGCTCGCCATGCTGGTTTCCGGGCTGGGCTTCGGTCACTTCTCCACGGTCAAGGCAGAGACGACCGTTACTCCTGCTGGCGAAAAGGTCACTGCCGGCCCCTGGGAAATCACACTGATCGAGGCCGCAACTGGCGACAATGCGGCCGGATTGGCGGCTGGCGCAGGGAATGCCAATTCGCCAGCCGAGAACGGAACGCAGTACGTTGCCGCCCATTTCTCAATGCACAACGCGTCTGGTCAGGCACAGCTTGTTGCCCCAGATGATTTTGCCGCAGTGGGCGACGATGGATTCTTCCGCCGCTCGGCCGCCATTTTTCAGATCAATCCGCCCCTGAGCGGCAATGTTGCTGCCGGCGGTGATATTGATGGCTGGGTGCTCTCCAGCGTCGAGAGCGACACGAAGAGCGTCGTCATCTTCTACGACAGCACGACAATCAGCGGCACCTGGGCTGACCACGCATTCGCCATCACCGAGGGCGCCACATTCGAACCAAAGACGAAGCACACGGTCGATCCCAACCAGACCGGCACCGATCCTGGCGCACCTGCAGGTCCAGGCGATGTCGTCGCCACGGACGAGTGGAGCGTGGAGATCGTCGATGTCGTGACCGGACCTGGCGTCAACGACATCTCGCCAGAGACCACCCAGCGCCTTGGCAACAACTATCTCGCCGCCGGGCAGTACGCGATCTGCCTCGAAACCTGGGTCGCGATTCAGGTCCAGGTCACGAACAACGCCGATGACGGACTGACGCGCACATTGCCGCAGACTGCCTTCCTGCTGGCCAATGCCGATGGCTCCGACGTGCTGGATGTGCGCATGCTCTCGGCACCAGCGCCGGAGGTGGGAGCGGAGTATGCGGCTGGCGCAAGTCGGGCCGGGTGGATTTCGTTCGAGTTGCCCAGTCTCTGCGAGTACGACGATGTCAATCTCTCGTACTTCGACAATCTCCTCAGGTTTCAGCCGTTTGCCAGTTCGGCCGATCCGCGCTACCTGACCTGGGGAGGCGGTTCGCCCAGTGCCGATCCAACCGAAGCGACGATTGATGAGAACGACGTACTCCCGGTTGGGACAACACTCGTCGTACCCGATGGCGACACGGTCAACCTGCGCACCGATCCGTCCACTTCTGGCGATATAGTTGCCGAGTTGGAGGAAGGAACAGAGGTCGAGATCACTGGTGAACCTCAGACCGGCGATGGGTACATCTGGTATCCGGTGACTGTGACCGACAGCGGCGACGAAGGCTGGGTCGTCGCTGAATTCCTCGCGGAGCCCTGATGAGGACGGTCTGAGATGAGTTGGCAGCGCGCAGTTCTGATCGCCATCCTTCTATTCATTGCCGGAGCACACTATGTGCTGGCCTGGTACAGCCTTCAGGATCTCGGCCGTCGGCCAGCAATCCGGGGTGGCAACCGCACCTTCTGGGGACTTCTGATTTGCGGTGTCCCGGTCGCGGGCTCCCTCATTTATGGAATGTACGGACCGCAGAGTTTCCTTCCCCGCGATCGGCCCACGAGACGGCAGATCGCCGCCCTGGAAGATTCTGATTTCGACGATCGGATGCAGGCCGGCCCGCGATGACCAGTGATCGATCATGCGCGGTACTGGTGTCGTCCGAATTCCTCGGCCATGACACCGGCGATCATCCCGAAAACCCCGGCCGCATCGCTGCCATTTTGGCCGCGCTCGACAGGCAGGACCTGCTGAGGGATCGGCCCGTTGTTCCCCTGACCAGGACGAGTGCCGCGGTGGCTGCCAGGGTTCATGAGCCCAGGTACCTTGATCACCTGCTGGAGGTCTCGGAAACCGGCGGCGGCTGGATTACCGGAGACACGCTTTGTGCCTTCGATTCCCTGGATCTCGCGTACCTCGCGGCGGGTGGTGCAGTCAATGCGGTGGATGCCGTCATTGCCGGATCCGTGCAGCGGGCGTTTTCCCTGGGGCGTCCGCCGGGACACCATGCCACGAAGTTCCGGGCAATGGGTTTTTGCTTGCTGAATCATGTGGCGATTGCGACCCAGCGTGCGCTCGATGGGGGCATGCGCCGGGTGGCGATCGTCGATTGGGATGTCCATCACGGGAACGGCACGCAGGACATCTTCTACGATCGAAACGATGTCCTGTTCGTCTCAATCCACCAACACGGCGACTTCTATCCCGGCACCGGCGCCTCGACCGAGACCGGTGTGCGGGACGGCGAAGGTTTCACGCTGAATGTCCCCCTGCGCCCCTATGCAACCGATCTGACCTATCTGACGCATTTTGAAGAAACTGTCGCGCCTGCATTGGAAGCCTTCGGGCCGGATCTGATTCTGGTTTCGGCCGGATTTGATCCCCACGAGCGAGACCCTTTGGGCAGCATGCGCGTTACATCAAATGGATTCGCCCAAATGGCGACGATGGTTCGAACCTGGGCGGATGCCTGGTGCGAGGGACGGCTCGTCGGCGTTCTGGAAGGCGGATACGACCCGGATGGCCTGGCCGAGTCGGTTTGCGCCGTCATTAACGCGTGGGATTGAGTCTGGACGGTATAGTTTTCTGAGCGACAAAGCGCCCCGCCACGTTCCGGAATAGAGTGACAGGTTCATGAGTAGTCGAACCCCCGGGGTTCCACCAGCAGGCATTCCGACATATCGCCAGGACGACGATCGCCGTCGCGCCGAGGCCAGCCTGACCACGCTTCAGTCGCAGGTCGATGAAGTGCGGCAGGCATTGCGCGAATTGGCCAGTCGGCAAGTCCGGCTGGAAGAGAATGTCAAAACTTTCGAAGGATCCACGGCCCAGAACAGGATCCAGATTGACAGTGTCAAGAAAGAGCATCTGCAATCCCAGCAGGCTCGTTCGCTCGATGAGAATCGCACCCGCCAGCAGGTCGCCGATCTCGAGCAAATGGTGCAGGATTCGACCCGCCCGATTCGGACCATGCAGGCCCAGCTCGGCGAACTGATCGAAGCCAATCGCAAGAAGGCGGATGACACTGGCTCGAACCAGCGGCGGGTCGACGAGATCAAGACCCTGGTCGACAACCTGCAGGCGCTGGGCGATCGCAACGCCGTCGTCACCCACCAGTTGCGGGATGCGCTCGACGCAGTCCGCAGCGAAGTTGAACAAGTCCGTCGCGACATCCTCCGCAACGAGGATGCGATCAAGGTTGTCGATCAGGAGGCGCGCCGCCGTATCGCCGAGGTTGCCCAGGTGACCGAGGGGTTCGGTTCGCGGATGGACGAGATCCGATCCGATCTGGCGCATGCCTTTGATCTGGTCGAGGAACTGAAGCGATCCGTCGCGCACGTGGATCCCACACTGGAAGAACTGCGCGAGGTCGACGCCTCCACCCGGGTCGAGGTCAATCGTCTGCAAGCGCAATCGGTCGAACGGCACGAGATGCTGGTCGAGCGTATTGAGGATGCCCGTGTCAATGCGGATACGCACCTGATCGAACTGCGCACATCCATGGATCAGCGCTTCGAGCGGGCCAGCGAGCGCATGGAGCGGTTGACAGAAGAGTTCCGCCAGCTGGAGTTCAAGGTTTCGACCATCGGCCTGGGCATCGACGAGCTCAAACAGACCGATGCCGGTTTGCGGCGGGAAGTCTGGGCCCTGCACGAGCAACGCCTGCGCTCTCGTCTGGAGCAGGTTCAGCAGGAGCTGGAGCAGGTCACCGGCAGCCGACGGTCGGTCGAAGCTGAGGCCAGATCAGCACCAGATGCTGAGGGGCCGAAGACGATCCGTTCACTTGACCTCTAGGGCTGGTGACTCGATTCACTGACAACCCGCGTATCGCCGGCTGGCTCGGAATGCTCGTCATCCTGATCGGCGGGGTGCTGGCCGGGCTTGGCTCGCTCATCCGCGATCTGACATCGGGTCCGGCCGACTGGACATTTTTCCTCGACACCATTGGTTTGATCGTGGCGGTTATTGGCGCCGGCTACGACTTCCGCATCCAGTTGCGGGTGGGCGAGTACAACGTTGCGATCACGAGGCGACGCGGTGCTTTGTTACTGATTGCTGGCGCGCTGATGACGATTGGCGGTTGCTGGGTGCTCGGGTGGGTGCTCACAGGCAGTTCCCTGCCCATTCTGCGCGCGCTTCTAGCGGTTGTACTGACTTCGGGAATTGGTCTTGTTGTCGCCGGGATGCTCAATATCGGCTGGTTCGGCGGTGGAGGATATCTCGATCGGCGGATAGCGCAACAATCGGACGAATAGTGGCCATGAACTGCGGGTCATAGCCCACTCGGACGGTTGGTTTAGGCTGAAACGCCGAAACGTGGGTTGACATGCCCTTGGGCGACTGGGTAAGGTACCCGGGAATTAAGCGCAAATGGCGATCTGTTTGGGATCTGACCTTTGGCTTGCCTTGTGGGATCTGGCCTTTGCCATCCCGCGGCCCCGCAGACCGGTGAGTGGGCTTGCTGCACCTCACCCCGTGCGAGGAAGTGCTGGACAATCACCCGTGATTGCCAGTGTGTTTTTAAGCATGTGGGGTGGCAACCTCACGGCGGAGGCGTAGACAGGTTTCCCATACCCGGCACCTGCGGGACCGGTTACTCGGCTAAGTAACTGGAGTGGAGATCAGGAGGTCACGAGATTTGGCTGGAAATCCGCATCGTAGCCATGGCTGGCTCGGTTTAGGCATCGTTGCAGTACTCCTCGCTGCATTCTTCAATCCCCTGTCGGCGCTCGCCGATACCAACCTGGTCATTGGCGGCCAGGCTCGCATCTCATACGCCAACGGCGATGATGTGCGCATGCGCGAAGTCCCTTCCTACGACGGCGCATTGATCAAGTTTGTTCCTGAAGGCACCATCCTCGATGTCGTCGACGGTCCGTACACCGACGATGATGGCAACATCTGGTACCTGCTTTCCCACGATGGAGACACGGGTTATATCGTCTCCGACTACCTCGCCCTGACGGACGCCGCGGCGCCCACCACCTCAAACGCAGCAGGCAATGTGATTGGTTCCGCGCTGATTGCCGGCACCAACAATGACGGTGTCCGCTGTCGCACATCGGCCAGCACCGGCGGCAATGTGATCACGGTTGTGCCAGAAGGTGCGATCGTCGATCTGACCGGCGCGGCGAGCGATGGCTGGCAGCCGATCAACTGCGGTGGCCAGGGTGGATACGTCTCCACCGAGTTTGTTTCCTATGACTTCTCCAGCGGTTCCGACTTCGGCTCGGCTGAGGCCACCGGAAGCGCGACCGTCGCCGGCACCAACGGCGATGGCGTCCGCTGCCGCACTTCCGCGACCACATCGGCCGCAATCATCACCGTCCTCAGCGAAGGCTCGGTTGTCTCCACGCGCGGCGAGGCCGAAGGTGGTTGGCAGCCGGTCGTTTGTGCCGGTTCGAACGGCTACATCTCCAGTGAGTTTGTCTCCCAGGGTGGTGGCGTCGGCGCCGATTCCGAGCAAGTCGCCGAGGGTCAGACCGCGACCTACACCGTCAGTGGCACCAATGGCGATGGCGTTCGCTGCCGGACCCGGGCCAGCCTCGATGGCGCAGTCATCACGGTTCTCTCGGAAGGGACCTCGGTCACCAGCCGCGGCTCTCAGAAGAGCGGATTCATCCCGGTCGTCTGCGCTGGCAGCAATGGTTGGGCCTCGGCTGACTACCTGAGCACCGGTGGCAGCGGCAACAATGGCGGCGGCGCGAGCAGCGGCTCGGCCACGGTCACCGGCACCGGTGGCGGTCTGCGTTGCCGTGACGATGCCTCGTACAACGGCTCGGTCCTGACCGTCCTCTCCGATGGCACGTCGGTCTCGCTTCGGGGCAGTGCCTCGGGCGTCTGGCAGCCAGTCGTCTGTGACGGCATGAATGGCTACGTCTCCAGCGACTACCTCGACTACAGCGGTGGTGGCAGCGGAAACGGCGATAGCGACGGCGGCAGCAACAACACCGGCTTCAGCTCCGGCGATTCGGCCACGGTTTCCGGCACGAATGGTGATGGCGTCCGCCTTCGCTCCTCGGCCTCAACCAGCGGCTCCATCATCATGGTCCTCAGCGAAGGCACCAGCGTCTCCGTGATCAACGGCAGCACCGGTTCCTGGGTCGCGGTCTCCTACAAGGGCACCAGCGGCTTCGTACACAGCGACTACCTCTCCAACGGTGGCGGCGGATCGAGCGATGGCGATGTTGAATCGTCCGGCTCGCTTGATGTCGGAGATCACGCGAAGGTTCTTTCCGACCTCAACCTGCGGTACGACCCGAGCATGAGCGGCGGTATCGCTGCAGTCGCTCCGTCCGGCACCGTGGTCGAGATCACGGGCGGCGTCTCCAACGGCTTCTATGCAGTCGACTGGGACGGTCTCTCCGGATACATGCACTCCGACTACCTCGCCTACACCAAGTCCGGCCTGTCCGAGCGCGGTGGATCCGGCGACGATGACACAGGCAATGGTGATACCGGAAACGATGACGGTGGCACCGATGATGGCGGCAGCGGCACCTCGACTGGCAACGCGATTGTCGACTACGCCATGCGCTATCTCGGCTACCCATATGTCTGGGCGACGCACGGACCTTCCAGCTTCGACTGCTCCGGTTTCACCTACTGGGTGATCCTGAACACGCTCGGCGTCAATATCAGCCCGGGCACGTCGGCCCAGATCAATGCTGGATCGGCAGTGAGCCGCGGGAACCTGCAGCCGGGTGACCTGGTCTTCTTCCAGAACACCTACACCTGGGGTCTCTCGCACGTCGGTATCTACATCGGCAACAACAAGTTCATCCACGCGGAGAACGAGTCGACCGGTGTCGTGATCAGCGATCTGAACTCGAGTTACTACTCCAGCCGCTGGTACGGCGCCCGCCGCATCGGGTAACCAGCACAGCAAGCAGACAGAAGCCGGGCGATACCAATCGCCCGGCTTTTTGTTTGCGGTCTAGACGACCGGCTTGAGGGCCTCGACGACCGTGTAGCGCGAGACGGCCTGAATCGGCCCGGCCGCCAGTGCCGCCTCCAGGCGTTCCATTCCCGCCGCGTGCGCTTCATCGGAGATCAATCGCAGGGAAGACGCCGCCCGAGTCCGATACATGCTGATGTCGGTGAGTTCGTAGTCGCGGCGAACGGGGACCAGCGCGATTTCGGCAAACCCGACCTGTTCAAGCACTGCTGTCAGACGATCCATCGACGGGTAGCGCTGTAATTCAACGGGCACGGTTTCCGGAAAGTAGGTGCGGAGGGGGATCGTGCCGCGGATGTCGTCTTCGGAATCGGTGGCGATCGCGAACGTGCCGCCTGCTCGGAGCACCCGGAATGCCTCGCCCGCCATCTGACCCAGTTCACTGACAACGTGGACGACATCGACCATGAATGCGAAATCGACCGAGCCGTCGTCGATCGGCAATGCCTCTGACGAACCAACCTGCAACTGCCGCGTGAACCCGGGGCCGAGATCTGCCGCCTGGGCGATCATGTTTGCAGCCGGATCGACACCGAAGCCGCGCGCGCCAGTTTCCTGCACGATCGCGGTCAGGTAGTTGGCCGTTCCGCACCCGATTTCCAGCACGGTACTGGAGGCCGTCAGATCACCGAAGCGAAGGAGTTCGGAGAGGACGTGCGGTCCGGTTCGGCGGTGGCGACTGTAAATATCGGCATAGGAACCAAAATCGATGCTCATGTTGCAATGAATCCCCAGGTTGTAGCGGCCGCCTGCTGAATCCGGATCGGAGCATCACGGACAGCCAATGCGTACTCGTTGCCATCACCGGAAAGCGACGATCCGTATTCGCCCCATTGCTCAATCACCTTGAATCCGGCCTGGCCGAGCAATTCTTCCAGTTCCCACGGGACCAGAAACGTATTTCCGGTCGCGCCCGGAGCAGTGAATCGACGCCACGACCGCGCATAGATCGGCGAAAGCGAACCCGGGACACTGATGAAGAGTCGAGATCTGGGCTTCATGACCCGGCGGAATTGGCCAAGGACACGGGCCGGATCGCGCGCAAACTGCATCACGACCCGCGCATGGACGGCATCATAGGTATCGGGCGGATCGGACAGGTGCGCGACATCGCCGGTGCGGAACGTGATATCGACGCCACGGTCCTTCGCATGCAGCCGGGCGCGGTCAATCATCACCGTCGAGATATCCACACCGGTCACCCGACAGCCGAGATGGGCGAAGGCGATCGAGAACTGACCCGCGCCGCACCCGGCATCGAGCAAAGTCGAGCCATGGTGAAGATCGAGCGCGACTGCCAGTCGGGCGATCTCGGCCGTGCGATCTTCCGAGAGGGCGTGCGCCTCGGCCGACAGATCCCAGTTCGGCGCGCGTTCGTCCCAGGTTGTTCGGACCAGATTTTCCCAGTCGGAGCCATGCGATTCCATCGTGTTGTCCGTTTCAATGGACCGGGACGCTCAGGCCCGGCAGGGTGTGGTTGGTTAAGTATCGCAGCGTTCCGAACCTGTGAAGGGAAAGCAGGACAGGATCGTGACCGGCTGCCTGCTACCCTTCCTACCGATACGCCGCACCGATCCAGGGACTCGCATGACTGCCCGCACCGCTTCTTCGCCATCTGGATCTGCGACGGGCAGCCGAACGCGCGAGATCGATCATCCCTACTTCAGCAAATTCGCGCCGCTAATCTTCGTCCTGATCTGGAGTTCCGGGTTCATTGGCGCCAAGTACGGGTTGCCTTACGCCGGCCCATTCATTTACCTCGCACTGCGGATGTCGGCGGCCTGTCTGCTGATGGTCGGTCTTGCCCTCATCACGAAGGGCGCCTGGCCAAAGACCTGGGCCGAGGCCGGACGCTATTCGGTCTCCGGCTTGCTTCTGCATGTCGCCTATCTGGGCGGTGTTTTCTATGCGATCAGCGAAGGCATGTCTGCTGGACTTTCGGCACTGGTTGTGGGTCTCCAGCCGATTCTGGTCGCGATTTTCGCGCAGCGAACCGTCGGTGAGTCGGTCACGCGCCGGCAGTGGCTTGGACTGCTGCTTGGATTCGCTGGTGTTGCCGTCGTGGTCATAGAACGCATGCGCTCCAATGGCGGATTCCACGGCTCGACCTCACTCGCGGCCGATATTGCGATCGTGATTGCCCTCTTTGGCACGACTGCCGGCACGATCTATCAGAAGAAGTTCGGCGCAAATATGCCGCTCGCATCTGGCACCGCTATTCAATACGGCACAACGGCGGTTGTCATGTTCGTGCTGGCATTGCTGTTCGAGTCGCTGGAGATCGACTGGACGTCCCGCTTTGTCGCTGCCCTCGCATGGCAAGTGCTGGTTATCTCGTTGCTGGCGGTGACGCTTCTCATGCTCCTGATCAAGCAGCACTCCGTCTCTCGCCTCAGCAGTTACCTCTATCTGGTCCCGCCGCTCACCGCGATTCAGGCCTTCTTCTTTTTCGATGAGAAGATCACGGTCTCGATGATCTTTGGCATGGCGGTCGTCGCGGCCGGAGTCGTCCTGGTGGTGCGCACGCCGGCAACGAGGACTGCGCGATGAATGTCTCGATGCACGCCATTCGCGGATTCCGCATGCGACGCCAGCACCTGATCGAGCGGGCGCCGGCCGGAACGATGCTGGAGGCGGTCGAAGCAGTCCATGGCATCCAGGCGCAAGTCAATGCCCACGCGATCTTCGCGGTTGCCCAGCGCGTCGACAAACTGAATGTCTCGGAGATCGATCGCGCGCTCTGGACCGATCAAACCCTGCTCAAGACCTGGGCAATGCGCGGGACAGTCCATTGGCTGCCGGCCAGCGAAGAGCCTCTGTTCCGAAGCGGATTGATCCCGTTGCGCGGACCGTGGTTGGATCGCTGGTTTGTACGCGGTATCGAGTCGGCGGCTGATCGCCAGTTGCTGATTGATGTCGTGCTGGATGTGCTCGCCGATGGTCCATTGCCCCGTAACGAGATTGCCGCCCGGGCAGTTCCGCGCATCGGTGACTGGGCCGAGCCGTGGTTGACCGATGGCTGGGGGGGCGCGTATCACACGATGTGTAACTACGGACTGGTTGTCTTCGGCCCGACAGTCAACAACGCCCCGACATTCGCCCGCCGTGACACCTACGCCCACTTACCGCCGGTCGAGCCGAGCAATGAGGCGGCATTCGAACTCATTCGGCGCTATCTGTGCTCGTTTGGACCGGCCACGGTGCAGGATGCGACCTACTGGCTCGGAGCGAATCTGCGCGATGTCAAACCGTTCTGGGATGCCATGACCGACGAGTTTGTCACGGTCGAAACGGACGGCAAAACGCGCAGTCTCCTCGGGAGCGATCTGGATGCGCTGCTCGAGATGGAAGAGGCCTCATTGCCAGTGCGGCTCATCCCGGCGTTTGATCCGCTCTTGCTGGCGCCCCGGGACAAGGGTGAGTTGCTCGATATGCGCTTCCACAAACGAATCTACGGTCTGGCGGCATGGGTCTATCCTGCGCTCCTGGTGGATGGCAGGGTGGTGGCCAACTGGACGTACGAGCGCAAGCAAAAGCACATCGAGATCGTCATCGAGCCCTTCACCCGGGTCAACAAGAAGCTGCTCCCGGCGATCAAGCGTGACGCCCGCCACCTGGCCGCCGCCATCAACCGGGAGGCGGTAGTCACCATCGCAGGCTGAGCCGTGGGGAAGCGGCAAGAGGTAAGAGGGAAGAGGCAAGAGGAAGTAGGCACCTGCCTGTGAAAACATGGCGTGCCAAGCTCCGCTACCGTTCAACTTCTCTGCTAGGAACTAGGAAATAGGCGCTCGGAACTCAGAACTTAGATCCGCAACCGGGACATGGTGCCGGATCGCAGTCAGCGCCCCTGTTGCCCACAGGAGCACCGGACCGCCCAGACCAACAAGCAAGCCGATCCCCGCGATCGTTACCGGCGCTCCGAATGCAGCCGTCAGGAAGCCGACCACCGGGAATGCGATCGACGAAGCCAGCGCGATCAGTGCTCCCCAGGCCGCATACACCCGTCCGCGCGTGGCAGCCGGGATCGATTCGGCCAGGTACGCCTGGAACGAGATGACGGCCAATGCGTCAGTCATGCCAAACAGAAACCAGGCCAGGTACATCAGCGACATTGGCGGACTGAATATGGCGACGGTGAAGAAGAGCGAACCGAGGTAGCCAATCGCGATCATGCGCCGGCGTCCGATCCGTCCCTCAACTCGGCTGGCCACTAGAGCACCGAGCAACGAACCGCAACTGGACGCAGCGGCCAATAG
>JAPXRQ010000027.1:0-24952 GCA_033813515.1 Thermomicrobiales bacterium | reverse complement strand
GGCGCACCCGGGCTGGACGGTCTCGGACCAATCGGAGGTCTCGATCACGGTCCTGACGAGTACATTGAAGTCAGTAGCATTGTTCCCCGCACCGCCTTGCTGGCCGGCCTGCTGGTGGCCACTGCGGCTGATCCCGAACTGAGGAGGCTCACTTGAACGCAGATGCCGCAGCCATCCTGGAGCGCCTGAAAGCGGATGGCATCGACTATGTCTGGATGGCCTTCCACGACTATGGCGGTCGCGCCTCGGCCAAGACCGTGCCGATCGATTCGATTCGGGGCCCGGTCAACGACGGGGTGGTGTTCTGCAAGGCGAACCTGAACATGGATGCCGAGGATCATCAGGTCGCCGGGGCCGCGTTGCTCGCCAACGCGGGCGACATGCTGATCGTCCCTGACATCCGCAGTTACACCCTGCTCCCGCGCTATCCCGGCACGGCGCTCATGCACACCTGGATGCGCGACAAGGACGGTACCGATTGGGCCGGCTGTCCACGTACACGGCTCGATCAGATCGTCGCGTCGGCGAAGGCGAAAGGATACGCGTTCCAGGCCGCATTTGAGCCCGAGTTCGTCCTCCTTCAGGAACTTCCACACGGAGCGCCGAAACCGGTCAACAACACGATGATGTACAGCCAGGCGGGACTGGCGGCCGAAAACACCTTCATCACCGATTTCCTGCGGGAGATGAAAGGCATGGGCATCAAGGTGCCGCAGTTCTCCAAGGAGTATGGACCGGGCCAGTACGAGGTCTCGCTGCAGCACGGCACCCCGATCCAGGCGGTCGATCGCTACCTGCAGTTCCGCGCGACCATGCACGATGTCGCCCGCAATCACGGACTCGTCGCCTCGGTCATGCCCAAGCCGTATGAGAACTGGGCTGGCAACTCCATGCACGTCCACATCAGCATCTGGGACACCGACGAAACGACTGACCTGACTGCCGAGACTGGCGACGACACCGAGCTTTCCCAGCTGGGCAAGTGGTTCGTCGGCGGACTGCTGACCCACGCCGCAGCGCTCTCCGCGATCTGCAATCCGACCGTCAACAGCTACAAGCGCCTCCTCCCCGGATCCTGGGCGCCGGCCAATACCTACTGGGGATACGGCAATCGCTCCGGCGTCATTCGCGTTCCGGGTATGCACGATCGACGCCACATCGAGTTCCGCTCGCCCGATAACACCGCTCAGCCCTACCTGGTCATGTGCGCGATGATCGCGGCCGGCATGGATGGTATCGAGAAGCGGATCGATCCGGGTGAACCGTTCGAGGGCGATGTCGGCCATCTCTCCGCCGATGAGATCGCCAACTTTGGGCTCGGTTTTCTGCCACGCACCCTGCCCGAGGCACTGGATGCGTTGGTGCGGGATGACGTCGTTTGCGAATCCATCGGACCGGAGATCCTCAAACACTTCCTGGCCGTCAAACGTGGCGAGCTGGATCGTTACAACACGATCGTGACCGACTGGGAACGATCCACGTATCTGGAGTTGCAGTAGATGCCTGATTTCAGTTCAACCCGCCTCTGGGATGTTCACGCCCACCCGTTCCTCAATCGTGGCGCTGTTACGCCGGACGAGTTCCTTCGCCTGACCGGCTTCGGTGGTGGCTGGGAGCCGTACTTCGCCGAGGCTGGCATCGAAGCTACGCCGGAACTCGGCGCCGAAATCAACGAGTGGAAGCGCAACACCACCTGGCACAAGCTGCTTGTCCGCGAACTCTCGAACTACTTCGGTTGTGAGCGATCGTTGGATGCCGTCGTTGCCGCCCGCAATGCCGCTGTCGCATCCGGCTACAAGGACTACGTCACCGCCCTCTACGAAGATGCCCAACTCGATGGCGCTGTCTTCGATGACGGCTACCCATTGCCCCAGGTCGACATGAACGCGATGCAGGCCGAGATGGGCATTCAGTGCGCCAAGATCTATCGGATCGAACCGCTGATCATGAGCCTCCTCAAGCAGGATCTCGGTTGGAGCGAGTTCTCAAAGGCCTACGACGATGCCCTGAACAAGGCCCTGACGGAGGACGGCTATGTCGGCGTCAAATCCGTCATCGCCTACCGGACCGGCCTCGATGTCTCTCCCCTCAGCCGCACCCCGGATCAGGGCTTCGTCGCGCTGGATGCCATCAAGCGCGGCACCGGTGGCGGCGCGGTCAAGAAACTGCGTGATCACCTGCTCTGCCGGGCGCTGGATATCTGCACCGAGCACGGCGTCCCGATGCAGATCCACACCGGCATGGGCGATTACGAGGTCAATCTGGTCCTCGCCCGTCCCGCCTACCTGATGGACCTGCTTCGCTTTCCCGCCTATCGAATGACCACCGTCATCCTCGTCCACATGGGCTACCCGTATCAGCGCGAGGCCGGCTACATGGCTCACGTTCTCCCGCGCGTCTACTGCGATATGAGCGAAGGGGTCCCCTTCTCCGGCATGGGCGCCGCTCCGATCCTGCGCGAGATACTCGAGATGGCTCCGCTGCACAAAGTCATGTACGGCTCCGATGCCTACACCGTCCCCGAAGGCATCTACGCCTCGGCCAAGATCGGCAAGCGCATCGTCACCACAGTGCTGGGCGAGATGGTCGCGGACGATGTCCTGACCGCCGCCGAGGCCCAGGATGTGGGCGAAATGATCCTGAACGGAACCACGAAGCGCATCTACAATCTGTAAGGAGCCGTTCGCGGCTCCCCATCACTCCGGTCGCCCATTTCGCGCCGGAGCCACAGATAACGCTCCCGGTTCGCAAGACCCGGGAGCGTCTCTTTGTCCCCAACCGGTCCTGACGGCCGCCCCGGTAAACCAGGGGCTAGCAAACGCGACCCCTTCAGGGCCGAATTGGCCGTGTGATCGCGAGGCAATCAACCTCGAAGAGGTGTCGTGAGATAGCCCGGCGTTTACGTCGGGCGGTCGTTTCCGGAGGGTGACCAGGTCATCAACCCCCGCCCCAGGTAAACCAGGGGCTAGCAAACGCGACCCCTTCAGGGTCGAGAGACGGTATTGGCAATAGGGATTTCAACCTCGAAGAGGTGTCGTGATCTAGCCCGGCGTTTACGTCGGGCGAAGCCTCCTGGCGCACACCTGAATCGAACACGATCGACGAACACGAACGACGAACCCGCCAACCGGACTACGTGCTACGAACTACGGACTACGAGTCTGTGGCTCGCTCCCACAACCCGGCGTACTCGACCGGCAAGCCCATTTCATCCACCGTGATCTCGGCCGAAAAGCCGGGCGACTCGTATCGATATCGATCGCTGCCCAGCCGCGTGTACCGCTGATGCGCGATCTGCACGCGCATGTCCGGATACTTCAGCCAGACGGTCGTGATCTCCTCCGAATCGCCGATCCCGAGATCCAGCCGCCGGATGGGCAGCAGATTCGTCGCCGGTGTGAAGCCGAGATCCAGATCGATCGGCAACTCCGCCTCAGGAAGCAGCTGCGGATCGTCGCCGGATTCCGTCTCGATCGTCCACCGGCCGTTCCTGTCGACCTCGAAGTTGAAGACCTCAGTCTCGTCACCCACGATCACGACCTCGGCATCGATCGTCCGCCAGTTCCGGTCCAGGTTGATGGTGTAGTCGATCTCCAGCGCCTCGCCATCCCGGGACATGAGGACCGTGCCCTCCAATCCGTGCGCGCCATTCTCGTAATCCACCAGCACGCACCGCTCCAGACCGGTCGTGAACAGGCACCGCCACATCACCACCGTCGCTTCGCTGTCACCAAATCCTGTCGTCATGGGTACTCCACCTCGTCCAGCGGCCAGATTGGGCGGCGAGTGTACTGCAGCGGCAGGCGGGTCAGATCGGAGCCCGTTACACCCGGACCCTCAACCAGCAGAATCTGACTGACATGTGGCTCGAACCCGGACCGGAAATGTCCCTTGCCCTTCAAACCCAGCACCCGGGTCGAAGCGAGCGGGATGCCGTTGGTCGTGAAGATGGCCGGCTCGATTGGCGCATCCGGATGGGTCGTCACCACCACCCCCACCTGCGGATCCCCGATCCCGAAAACGACAGTCGGACCGGTCTCAACTGCGACACCCGTCTTCATCGGTCCGGAGTTGACGTAATGTCCGTCACCAACATGCACAACGGTTGCCTTGCCCTCGTACGGCCGCCCGTGCAGGCGATCGAACTTGGCGCCGAGCATCAGATCGATCTCCGCCTCGACTCCCGCCGCCATCCCCGCCAGCACCGCCCCCGGATCGACCACTGGCGCGACTGCGGCTCCCGCGATCTCGTTCTCCAGGAAAAAGCGCAGCAGTTCAACACTGTCTCCCGCACTGCCCGACCAGATGCTATCGGCGATATCGACCACCAGCAGCGGTTTCTCCGGCTGGCGGGGGAGAGTGTGGATAATCCCGGCCACGACCTCGAACGAATCGACGACGCCCAGAAATCCATCCCGCACCGACCAGATCAGCGCGGCCAGCTCCTCAGCGTAGTCGATCGCCCTGGTCAGATCGCCATTGGTCGTGACCACGATCCCGACTCCGCCATCTTCCACATCGGCCGGCGGAAACCCACAGCTGACCGTGACATTGATCACCCCCGGCTCGGCCTCGATCGCAAATGCGCGCTCCATGACGACCGACATCGGTGGCTGGTTGGTCATCATCCGCTGGGAGGTGGGCAGCATCGGAGGTTTGACCAGTGCCATCGCCGGATTGATCTCCCCTTCAAGCATCCGCACCAGCAGATCCATCACCTCGTGGCCGCGCTCAGCCATATCGATGTGTGGATAGGTGTCGTACCCGACCAGGATGTCCGCCTCCTCGACCATCCGCGCCGAAATGTTGGCGTGCAGATCGAGCTCGCAAACGACCGGCACATCCCAGCCGACCGCCTCCCGCACCTTGGCGAGAATCCAGCCATCGGTATCGCGATCGATCTCGGAGACCAGCGCCCCGTGCAGCGAAAGCGCCACCCCATCCGGTTGCTCTCGGCGCAGGCCCTCCAGCAGCGGATCGACTGCCGCCCGCAACGCCTCCTCGGTCACCGTTCCGGATGGCGTCGACCAGATCGCCACCAGCGGGATGATCTCGACATCCAGCCTCTCCGCAGCCGCCAGAAATCCGCCCATCGGGGTGTTGGTCCCGCGCTCGGACTCGATATCGGCGCCAAACTTCAGCCCGTCCCGCTGAAATGCCGCCAGATCGGTCTTGATCGGCGAGAACACATTCGTTTCGTGCTCAATCTCGGCCGCGCAAATCCGGTAGCGGCTCACAATTGCGGCAGTCCGAGCATCGTCCGCGCCTCAGCCGATGTCGCCACCGGTCGCCCGATCTCGTTCGCAATCCTGGCCAGACGCGCGACCAGCTGGGCATTGCTCTCGGCCAATTGCCCCTTGTGATAGAAGATGTTGTCCTCGAGCCCGGTCCGCACATGCCCGCCCATGGCCAGCGCCGCCACATTGATCGGCAATTGCGCTCGCCCGATCGCGCAGACCGACCACATCGCCCTATCCGGCAGCATCTCGACCATATTCAGCAGCTGCTTGACGGTCCCCGGCGAAGCTCCGCGCAGATTCAGCACAACCTGGAACCAGAAGGGCGGTTTGATCTTGCCCTCATCGATCAGGCGGATCGCATTGGCCACATGTCCCGGCTCGAAACACTCGATTTCCGGCAGGACATTGTTCTCCAGCATCCGGCTGGCCAATTCATCGAGAAAGGACGGCGAGTTGATGAAGACCGTTTTGCCGAAGTTGGTCGAGCCGCAATCGAACGAGGCGATCTCCGGCTTGAGCGAGACCGGCTCCATCCGCTGCTCGTCGGTTGTCTGTCCCGCACCGCCGCCCGTGCTCATATTGATGATGACATCGGATCCCGCCGCCCGGATCAGATCCCGCGCTTTGGCGTATCTGGCCGGATCGCACGTCACCTTGCCCTGATCATTGCGAACATGGAGGTGGACGATCGCCGCCCCCGCCTTGTGCGCGGCCACGGCAGCCTCGGCGATCTCCTCCTCGGTGATCGGCACCGCCGGATTATCCGCCTTGGTCGGCCACGAACCAGTCAGCGCGGCCGAAATAACGACCGGCTGCGAAAGATCAGTCGGATTAATAGACACGACACCATCGTCCTTCGTTGCGGAGAAAACGTGGCGTCAGTCTAGCAAGGACCAGGTTGAAGGTAGGAGGTCGAACGTCGCAGGTGGCGCCCTTACCAATGTCCGTCATCGCCATGCGACAGGCAAACCGACGCACTCCAACCTTCAGCGTTCGACGTTCAACTTTCGTCTTCCTGGTCCATCGCCGCCCGCATGACATTCAGATCGATCTTCGCCATCTGCATCATCGCCGCTCCCGCTTTCTGCGCTCGGACCGGATCGGGATCGGACATCAGCGCGTACATCTCATCCGGAATCACCTGCCAGGCAATGCCGTATTTGTCGGTCAGCCAACCGCACTGATCCGGCTTGCCACCACCTGCGAGCAAACCATCCCACAACCGATCGACCTCGTCCTGATTGGCCGCCCGGATCAGATGACTGACCTGGAACGACGCCGGTGGGGGATCGCCCGCACTCATCGCGACGAACTGCTGTCCGCCCAACGTGAACTCGGCCACCTGCACCTCCGGCGAAAGCTGATTGACCGAATCGACCGACGAATTGGGAACGACCGACACCCAGAAGTTGGCCGCCTCCTCCGCACTCCCCGGCACCCAGAAAAACGACCGAATCACCTGCGCCATGTCAAATCTCCATTACAGAATCGCTATCCGAACTCACCGTTCCTGCACCATAATCGATCCCAACCCACAGATTTCGACGAATGTGTATCGTCGGTTACGAGATAGGTGTAGGGGAACACTGCGTGTCCCCGCCCGCTGCCCAAAGCCGCCCATCCGGTCATCAACCGCCGATCCTCGATCAACGCAACACCGGAACCTGCCGTAGGGGAACACTGCGTGTGCGCGCCCTCTCCCCGCAGTCGAACATCCCGTTACCGCGAACCGACCACCAATTGACCTAAACCTGTGCAAAACCTACAATTGCGGCCCTGATCGTTTGCCAGGGCTGCTTCGCCGTGGCTCGGAGTCCGGATGCCGCAATCCAGTAAGTCCACTCCCACTGCATCGCTCAACGACAATACGACCACGCCCCCGGATGCCCGCCAACTCGCCATCTTCCCGCCCGACAAGGTCATCGAGGCCGCCAAGTCCCGCCTCCGCACCGCCATGGTCGAGCAAAACGATGGCCAACCCATGCCTGCCATCGTCGAGAAAGCGCTCGAACGTTCCATCGAATGGCACGAGGGCCAGTACCGCAAATCAGGCGAACCGTACGTGGTCCACCCAATTGAGGTGGCCATTCTTTTATCCCGCATGTCGGCTGATACCGAATCCATCGCCGCCGCCCTCCTGCACGATGTTGTCGAGGACAGTGGTGTCGAGCTGAGCACCCTCGCCACCGAGTTCGGAGAGCGCGTCGCCCGCCTCGTCGATGGCGTGACCAAGCTCGGTCAGATCCAGTGGAACGGCGAAGGCGATGCCGATTCCCGGGAGCGCGCTGTCCAGGCAGAGAACCTCCGCAAGATGTTCCTGGCCATGATCGACGACATCGGCGTCGTCCTCATCAAACTGGCCGATCGCCTGCACAACATGCGCACCCTCGATCACATGCCGCGCGAGAAGCAGATCCGCATCGCCCAACAGACGATGGAGATCTACGCGCCGCTCGCCAATCGCCTCGGAATCTGGCAGTACAAGTCGGAACTGGAAGATCTCGCCTTCCGCTACCTGCAGCCGGATGAATACGCGGCGATCAAGAGCCGTCTCGACGAACGCGGGCGCAATCAGGCCGGCTATATCACCGATGTCATCGCCACCCTGCGCGAGGCCATTGGCGAACACGGGTTCGAGGTCGAGCTCAAGGGCCGCACCAAGCACATCTATTCGGTCTACCGCAAGATGCGACAGAAATCGCGCACCTTCGACGAGATCTACGATGTCATCGGCATCCGCTGCATCGTCCACAGCGATCGCGATCAGGATTGTTACGCCATTCTCGGCATTGTCCATTCCCTCTGGCGACCACTGCCGGGCGAGTTCGACGATTACATCAGCATCCCCAAGAACGGCATCTACCAAAGCCTCCACACCGCGGTCGTCGGTCCCGAGGGGCACGCGCTCGAGATCCAGATCCGCACCCGCCGCATGAACGAGATCGCCGAATACGGTGTCGCGGCCCACTGGCGGTACAAGGAAGGCAAGAAGGCCGACGCCAAGGTCGAGGCCAAGGTTGCCTGGCTGCGGCAGATGCTCGAGTGGCAAACGGAAATGCGCGACGCCGAGGATTTCCTCGAGACGGTCAAGTCCGATGTCCTCGAAGAGATGATCTACGTCTTCACACCGCGCGGCGACATCATCGAGCTTCCCGCCGGCGCCACTCCGCTCGATTTCGCCTACCGTATCCACACCGAGATCGGCCATCACACCGTCCGGGCCAAGGTCAACGAGCAACTCGTCCGCCTCGATACCCCGCTTAAGAACGGGCAGGTGGTCGAGATCGCGACCAGCAAGACCAAGCTCGGCCCCAGTCGCGATTGGCTGCGGGACGATCTGGGTTATCTGACCACCGCCTCGGCCAAGGAAAAGATTAAGCAGTGGTTCCGCCGCCAGGAGCGTGACGAGAACCTGTCGCAGGGCAAGGACATCCTCGAGAAGGAACTCAAGCGGCTCGGCGTCGATATGAAGCCGGACGATGTCCACAAGCTCTTCCCGCGCTACTCCAAGGTCGAGGATATGGTCGCGGCCATCGGCTACGGCGCCATATCGCCGCAGCTGATTGCTTCGCGCATCGGCGACAGCTCCCCGAAGAACCTGCTCACCCAGCAGACCTCGCATGTGCCCAAACCGCGCGCGCCACTTCGGCTCGATGTGATGGGCGTGGGCGATTTGCTCACCTCGCTCGCGACTTGCTGCAAGCCGGTCAATGGCGATCAGATCATGGGCTATGTCACCCGGGGTCGCGGCATTACCGTTCATCGCGCCGATTGCCCGAATATCCAGAATCTGCCTGATCCCGAACGTCTGATTCAGGTCACCTGGGGATCCAAGGCGGGCGAAACCTACCCGGTCAATATCCAGGTCCGCGCCTGGGATCGCGTCGGTCTGCTCAAGGACATCACGACGCTGCTGGCTGATGAAAAGGTGAACATCATCTTCGTCCAGACGGTCACCAACGACGATCGCACCGTCAGCCTGAACATCACGGTCGAGGTCGAGAACGTCTCCCAGCTGAGCAAGGTCCTGCACAAGATCGAGAGCGTCCCGGCTGTCGATGAGGTCCGGCGCGATACCTCGCAGGGCGAATCAGCCCGCGCAGTCGGCGACTGATGGCTGCCGGTTCCGTTCTTTCCATTGGCGAGATGCTGATCGACATCATCGTCGACGATGGCGCAACCTCTCTTGAAACAGCCGAACATTTCGCCGCCCGACCTGGAGGCGCCCCGGCCAATGTCGCCGTCGCCCTTTCCCGTCTCGGCATTCCCGCTGCGTTTTGTGGCGCGGTCGGTGATGACCCGTTCGGGATCCGCCTCCGCAACGAACTGATCACCAACAACGTCGATGACACCAGCCTGACCACCATCCCGGGTGCCAACACCACCCTCGCCTTCGCCTGGAAAGATGCGCAGGGCGATGGCTTCTTCCGCATTCTCCGCATGGCCGATCTGCTGTTGGATACCGCCCAGATCGATGCCACCGATATCCCGGGCCGAGCCGTCATCGTTATGGGCTCGGTCGGCCTGACCGATGATCCATCCCGCTCTGCCCTCTATCACGCGGCGGATCAGGCGAAGAAGGCGGGGGTGCCGGTTGTTTTCGATATCAATATCCGCGCGTCGCTCTGGTCTTCACCGGAGGCAGCAAGAGTCGCGTGCCATCCACTGCTCGATCGGGCCACGATCCTGAAACTGAGCATCGATGACGCCCGCTTCCTCTTCGATCTGGACGACCCGGCCGATATCTTCGCGATCAAGAGCGCTCGCAAGCGGATTGTGCTGCTGACTGACGGAGCCCGCGGCGCATGGTTCAAGGACGCCGAGAACAAGATCCAGCACGTGCCGGCCCACCCGATCGAGGCAGTCGAACCAACCGGCGCCGGCGATGCCTTCACTGCCGCCATCATCAGCCGCTATCTCGCCTCGGGCGCTCCGCCAACTCGCGAGGACGTCGTTTTCGCGGCTGCGGCCGGTGCAATCACCGCCACCCGAATCGGCGCCATAGCCTCCCTCCCGTACTTTAGTGAGATTGAGGCGTTCCTCGGTCGCAGCTAATCTGGAACCAATGTACCGGTGCCACGTCGTCCCGCGGGAAGGCAACGGGGAGGTTCCATGAGTTCGATCCAGCCGTCCATCAGCAACCGTCAGCTTGGCTATCTGCGCTCCGTCCAGGATCGCCTCGCCTGGCAGGAAGCCGAACTCGAAATCCTCCACCAGGTCCGCACCGCTCTCACCGAAACCGGCAACATCCAGCAGATCATCACCCGCACCGTTATCGCCCTGACCGAATTGCTCGGTTACAGCCACGTCGGCGCCTATCTCGTAGTCGATGGGGAACTTCACCTCGTCCACCAAATCGGCTTCCTTTACCCAATGACCCGGCTCAAGCTCTCGGCTGGCATTTGCGGCCGTGTCGCCACCACCGGCAAACCGGAGCATCTGCCGGATGTTCGACTCGATCCCGGGTACCTGGCGGCCAATGACGGCATCGAGAGCGAGATCTGCGTCCCGTTCGGCACTGCCACCGAGACCCGGGGCGTCCTCAATGTCGAATCCAGCAGCCGGGCCCCGCTCTCTGATCGCGACTTCCGCCTGATCCAGGAAATCGGCCATCTGCTCTCGCTCGCCATCGAACGGGCCGAACTCGCCAGTAAACACGTCTCGGTCGAACGCCGCCTCGAGGCCGCACTGGATGCCGCCGCCATGGGCGCCTGGACCTGGACGATCCCCACCGACGCCTGGGACTGGACGTTCGGCGAACGTCCGGATGATCAGGTTCGCGTCCTCGTTGGCGTTGCCTCGACCTCCGATCTCCGCCGCTTTGTCCATGCCGCCGATGTCGCCTACGTAGACAACGCCTTCCGCCTCATGATCCTGACAGGCGATCTCGATATCGACTTCCGCCTTTCGATCGAGGAGGGGTCTCCTGTCTGGCTCAATCTCCGCGGGCACGCCATCGATTGGGCTGGACCTGACATGCCCGTCCGCAGCGCCGGAGTCGTCACCGATATCAGCGGTCGCAAGCGGCTGGAAGAGGAGCGCATCCGTCTGACCCATATCGAAACCGAGCGGATCAATGCCGAGGCGGCCCGCCGCGAGATGGAAGTGACGATCGAGCGACTCACTGATGGCTTCATTGCCACCGATCCATCATTGACGGTCACGCTGCTGAATGAACCTGCGGCGCAATTGCTCGGCCAGAAACGTGAGCAGGGAATCGGAAGTTCACTCGTCCTCGCGATCAGCAACTTTGCCGACGAACGGGGGCGCAAGCAATTGCTCGATGCGGCAATGGCGCCGCTACCATCCACATTTGATCTCTACGATGCCCAGAATGCGCGTTTCGTATTTGCACACATCTATCCGGGCACGGGCGGCGTCACGATTTACCTGCGCGATGTCACCAAACTGCGCCAGGCCGAGTTCGAGCGGACCATGATCGAATCCCGTTTTCGCTCGCTCGTCCAGCAGGCAACCGACCTGACCGTCGTCTTTGATCGGACGGGCCAGATCACCTACTGCAGCCCGGCCAGCGAGCGCATCATCGGCTACACACCCGAGGAACTGGAAAACGGCGCGCCGTTCGATCTGGTCCATCCGCTCGATCGCAAACGTCTGCGACTGGCATTCATTCGCCTCGCCCGCCAGCATGGGACGGGCGTCCCGATTGAGATCCGGCTGATCCATCGGGATGGATCGGTGCGCTGGATCGAAGCCACTCCCTCGAATCTGCTCATGGATGCGTCGGTCCGCGGCATCGTCGCCAACTGCCGCGATGTCACCGATCGCCATGCCACCGAACTCAATCTCTGGCTGACCGGAGAGGTTGCATCGGTGCTGGGAGCCTCGCTCAATGAAGACCTGATGCTCGATGGTGTCAATCGCCTCCTGACGCTCCATATCGGGATTGGCTCGGTGATTACCGTCCAGCGTGGCGATGCAGTCGAAACGATTCGGGCTGCCTGGCACGATGGCGATATCCAGGCCGAGGGCGAAATCGCGCTCAGCCCTGAACTGCTCGCCCTCTTTCGCGATCGGCCGATTCTCTCCGCCCGATCGGCCGATTTCTCCTGGCTTGATCTGCGGGTGCTCCTCAAACGACCTGGCGCCGACCTCGATTCCTCCAGCCTGGGGTCGTTCCTCGATCGCGGCGTCGACCGACTGTATCCGGTTGGCTTCTCGATTCTGGGCGAGCATCGGGGCCTGCTCCTGATCGCGAGCCGGCACGATCGCGCGCTCACCGTCGGGCAGATCGCGGTCATTCACGATGCCGCCCGCCGCCTGGGACTTGCCCTGACCAACGCCGAACTCTACGAGCGGGCCCAACAGGCCATCGCCATGCGTGACCGATTCCTCTCTATCGCCGCGCACGAACTTCGCACACCGATCACCTCGGTCACGGGCTACACCGAGATGTTGACAAAGGAGATGGCGAACCGGCGCGATCCAGACCGGGTCGATCGGTACATCAGCCGACTTTCCGATGCTGGCGCCGAACTCAAGCGCCTGGCCGAGGACCTGCTCGATGTCTCGCGACTCCGTCAGGGATCGCTGGCCCACGAGATGGAACCGTTCAATATCGCCGATCTGACATCGCAGGTCGTGCAGGGTGTTCGCGAACGGGACCAATTGGAGCCGGAGCGGATTGCGCTGCAAATCGTGGGAGATCCGCGAACCTGTCTCGGTGATCCCGATCGCATCAGCCAGGTCCTTTCCAATCTGATCGGGAACGCGCTCAAATACAGCGCGCCGCCGACGACTATCTCGGTCATCGTGCGATTCATGGACGAGCAGGTCGGATTCGTTGTCGCAGATCAGGGCATCGGAGTTGATACTCAGTCGCTGGCGAGCATCTTCGAGCCGTTTGGACGGTCGCCGAATGCGGTTTCCAGCAATATCCCCGGGCTTGGCCTGGGGCTGCATATCTGCAAATCCATCGTCACCGAACACGGCGGCGAAATCGCAGCCACGAGCGAGGGCCCCGGTACAGGTCTCGCGGTCACGGTTCTGCTCCCATACGGGCACTAGAATTGCGGGCATGCCATCGCCTGCCGACCCAATCGCCTTCCATCTCGGACCGCTTGAGGTTCGCTGGTACGCGATATTCATCCTGACTGGCATCATGCTCGGGGTCTGGGTGGCATCCCGCGTGGCAGGATGGCGCGGAGACGATCCGAACTTCATCGCCGATGTCGCGCACATCGTCATCCTCGCTGCCGTCCTTGGCGCCCGCCTGTACTTCGTGATCCTGGAGTGGTCGTACTTCAGCGATCATCCAGGCAAGATCATCGGACTGCAATTACATGGGCTCACCATTCACGGAGCGCTCGCGGGCGGAATTCTGGCCTTCTGGCTTATCTGCCGACTTCAGGGAAGATCGTTCCTGCACTGGGCCGATACGATCGCCATCGGGATTCCGATCGGACAGGCCATCGGCCGTCTGGGTAACTGGGCAAATCAGGAAGCTTTCGGTCGCCCCAGTGATGTGCCATGGGCGGTCCGGATTGATCCGGCGAACCGGCCAGCCCAGTACGCAGATGCATCCACATTCCACCCGACGTTCCTTTACGAGATGATCTGCTCGCTCATCCTTGCCCTGGGTCTCTGGCTCATTCTTCGGCGATTCAGTCGCATGCCGGGTTGGCGGGATGGCACATTGATCGCGCTCTACCTGATCGGCTACGGATTGATCCGCTGGCTGATCGAGTCACTCAGGACCGATTCACTGCGTATTGGTCCGTGGCCTGCGGCATACTGGTTAAGCGCTGCCCTGATAACCGTCGGCGGCGCAATCCTGTTCACCCGCTATCGAGATCGAGAACATGCCGACCGCTCCGCTTGACCACACCAATCGCATTTGGGATCTGACCGGTCATGTGTTGACCGCGCACAGCCTGGCGATGGGCCGCGAATCGTTGATCGGTCCAGATGTCGTGCAGGAGCTTGTCGGCGCCATTGATCGTGTCCGCCAGCAACCTGCCGATGGCGACGATCTCTTCGAGCAGGTCCGCCTGTTCGACGCCCGCATCGAGGCGCAGACCCAGCAGGAAGTCGCTTCAGCCGGCCGGGTTGGGCGATCGGCGGTCGATGTCAGTGCCAGCATTGCCCGGCTTCAGGCCCTGGAACTGCTGCAGGCTGTCGACGAGCAACTGGCGCGGTGCGAAGCGGCAGTCATCCACATTGCGACGCAGAACTACCCGGTGTTGATGCCGGTCACAATGGATGGCTTTGTCTCACAGCCAACCTCGGTCGCGCATTGGCTCAGTGCCCTGATCGGTCAGATCGGCCGCAACCGCGACAATCTCGCCCATGTCTACAACTCGGTTGATCAATCGCCGATGGGGGCGGGTGCGATGGGGGCGACCGCATTCACGGTCGATCGATCGGCTTTGGCCCGCGACCTCGGCTTCAATACGGTCGTCGAGAGCACATTTGATGCGGTTGCTTCGCTCGACTGGATTGGAGAGGCGGCAAATGTCATCGATGCCGCGCTGACTCCGTTCAATCGCTTTGGAGCAGAAGTGTTTGCCTGGTTCCGGATTGAGCCGGATGCCTTCCGCATCGGTGACTGGTTGATGGAGTCGGCATCCGGAATCCCGCAATGGACCGGTCCGTATGGCCTCGTCAAGCTGAACACCGAGCTCGAGCACGTCGCATTTCAGGCGCACATCCTGGCGCACGAGGCTGCCAGCGTCACCTACGGTCCGCAACTTGCCGCGCTCGGACGCATTGCATCCGGACTGCAATCGGTCGGCAGTGAGGCGGTTGATCTGCTCAGGGAATGCACGCGCTTTCTGGAGGATGGTCTGATCATCAACGCCGCCTACTTCTCCAATCGCGCGGGCCGCAGCTTTTCTACCAGCAGCGATCTTGTCGACTTCCTGATGGTTGAGGAGCAGCTCACACCGGCCGCGGCCGAGCAGATTGCCGCGCTGACCATTTCCCGGGCACGCGACCAGGGACTGGAAGCGGCCGGGATCACGGCCGACCTTATCGATGGCGCCGCGATGATGGTGATCGGGCGCGAGTTGAAGGTCGAGTTCGAAGCGATCTCGCGCTATCTTGCTCCCCGCCGTTTTATCGAGCGTCGGACAGCCCTGGGCGCGCCGTCGCCGGCCACCATGCGAACCTATATCCAGCACCGGCAGCAGGATTTGGCCGAACGTAATCGCCGTGCCAGTGACAGGACCCAGCGACTCACCCAGGCCATGCGAGAGATGCGGGATGCCGCCCTTGTGGCCATGGACGACGTCCACTCCACCGCCCGCTAGACAACGACAGGATTTCATCATCGGAACACCAGACAACAAAACTGAAACGGGACGCGAGGCGGCGCTGCTGGTTGCCGTCGACCAGTCGGACTCGTCGTGGGAGATCGAGGATTCGCTTGAGGAACTGGCGCGGCTGGTCGAATCGGTCGATGCCGAAGTCGTCGGATCTCTGACACAGCGACTCGATCACCCAATGGCCGGAACCTATCTCGGCAAGGGCAAGATCCAGGAACTCAAGGAGCTGATCGAGCTGCATGAGGCGACCATGGTTGTCGTCAATGATGAGCTGACGCCAGCCCAACTCCGCAATCTGGAAAGCGCTCTCGACGTCAAGGTTTTGGACAGAACCGCGATCATCCTCGATGTCTTCGCCGGACGGGCGCAAACGCACGAGGGACGCCTGCAGGTTGAACTTGCCCAGCTTGAGTACCGCTTGCCCCGCCTGACCCGCATGTGGACGCACCTCAGTCGCCAGGCCGTCGGTGGGGTCGGTGTTCGCGGACCTGGTGAAACGCAACTTGAATCCGACCGCCGCGAGGCTCAAAAGCGGATCACGTTCATCAAGACGCAGCTGAGCCAGGTTCATCGCCATCGCCAGATCTACCGAGATCGGCGGTCCCGGCAGGGCATCCCGGTGGCAGCGCTGGTCGGCTACACGAATGCTGGCAAAAGCACCCTGCTCAACGCGCTGAGCGGATCAGAGGTTTACGCCCAGGATCAACTTTTCGCGACGCTGGATCCAACCACCCGCCGAATCGCATTGCCGGATGGTTCGCCTGTGCTTGTCACCGATACGGTCGGGTTCATCAACAAACTGCCAACAATGGTCATTGCCGCGTTCCGGGCCACACTTGAGGAGATCAACGAGGCGACCGTGCTGGTTCATGTCCTCGATGCCTCGCATCCCAATGTGGGCGAGCAGTACCGCACCGTCAATCAGGTCCTGGCCGAACTTGGCGCGGATGACAAACAGGCGATTGTGGCGCTGAACAAGATCGATCGCTGCGGGGTCGGAAACGTACCGCCGCTCGAGGACATCGTGCGGGATATCGGGCTGGAATCGCCGTATGTCTCCATCTCGGCCCTGCGCCACGAGGGCTTCGACACGCTCGGTCTCGCGATCCAGCAGGCAATCGAACTCGAACGCGACCTTCAGGAAATGACCGTACTCATTCCCTACGAGCGCGGCGACCTGGTTGATCGATTCCATTCTCTGGCCCGGGTTGCCTCGCAATCGCACGATGAACATGGCACAACGCTGACAGGCCTTGTCCCCGTGGCGGCGGCCCCATTGTTTGCTGAATTTCGGCCGGCGGAATCGGTCAAATCCGGTTCGCGCTGAGGCAATTCGGGAAGTGGGCGACGGGTAGGACTATTGTCCAGAACACGGCCGGAGACCCGGTTTGGGATGTTCCAACTGGCTTGACCACTCGCTACTATCGCTTCCGTGATCCGGTTTTGCCGGACTGACTCCGTGCGAAAGCGAGGATTGAGCAGTGATCGATATTCTGAATGAAATGCTGGCGCGGTTGCGTTCCGAGAACGATCTGCAGTTCGCCGCCATTTCTGCCGATGGCATGCTGGTGGCAGGCGATTCCGAGGACGGGATTGACGCCGAAGGCATTTGCGCCACCGCCGGCGACGGCTATCTGGTGATGACCGCCCTCGGCGTTGAACTTGGCCGTGGCGATTCCCAGATGATGACGGTCGAGTACGCAAGCGGGACAGTGCTGATTGCGCCCCTCGAGTACGGCGCAGTCCTGGTCATGCTGACGAACGGCACTGCCAATCTTGGCCGCCTTCGCCTTGCCTCGCGCCGCTTTCAGGCACAATATCTGGAGTCGGCCGCGACGACCGCTGCCTAACACTCCACGCTCCCGGTCGTGGTTGGGCCGATTTTGCCCTGCCTCGCCCTGAAGGGAGCACTCCGTGACCCAGTCCCCACCACCCGGCGCGATCACCTACGCCGCATCGGGCGTCGATATCGATCGGGCGACGAATGCGCTTGATCGCGTCAAGGCACGGATACAGGCCACATTTCCAGGAACCGGAGCCGCCAGACCAATCGGTCACTTTGGCGGCTTTTTCCGTCTCTCCGATGATGGCGATCGCTATCTGATCGCGAGCGCCGACGGTATTGGCACCAAGTTGAAGCTGGCCATCGTCCTTGGAGGCGAAGCGCACGCCAGGGTCGGGGCGGATCTTGTCAACCACTGTGTCAACGACCTGCTGGCGGTGGGTGCGTCGCCCCTGTTCTTTCTGGACTACGTCGCATTTGGACAACTCGATCCCGAAATTTTCGCGAGTCTTGTTGGCGGTATGGCCCAGGCCTGCCTGGAGAACGGTATTGCCATGATCGGTGGCGAGACCGCCGAGATGCCCGGCCTGTACGCCGACGGCGAATACGATGCCGCCGGATTCATCGTCGGGGAGGTTCGCGAGCCTCAGATTGTTGATGGCAGCGCGATTCAGATTGGCGACCAGCTGATCGGGATACCAAGTGGCGGCCTGCAAACCAATGGCTTCAGTTACGCCCGCACGGTGCTTGGCCTGGGTGATGACGACGACGCCAATCATGCAATCCTGGACGAGCTGGTCGTTGGCGGAGCAGGAGAGACCCTCGGCGAGGCACTCATGGCTCCGCATACATCGTTTCGCGCATCGGTCCTTCCACTGGCCAGGGCAGGAAGGATCACGGGGATGGCCCATATCACCGGTGGCGGGCTGACAGACAATGTCCCGCGCATGTTGCCCGAAGGGACCAGCGCCATCCTCAATCCGTCCGGGTGGATAGTCCCGCCGGTCTTTATGCATCTGGTTCAAAAGGGTGATACGCATCGAGCCGAGTATCACCGAATCTTGAACATGGGAATCGGATTCGTGCTTGCGGTTCGTCCGCAAGAGACGGAAACGGTACTCAATGAAGTTCCGGGGGCAACAGTCATCGGCTCGGTCGTCCCAACGAGCGCTGATGGCAAACGGGTCCTCGGACTGGACTAATCCGATCGGCATCGACGCCGACCCGGTATTCGGTAGTGGTGAGGTCGATGCTCGGTCATTTCGATCCACATCTGACGCAAGTGATCATCGATGAGGAAACTGCCTCATCGATCAATGTGGTCCTCCGTCAGTTGATCCGCGACAGCCAGGCAACGAGCGGTTGTGTACTCGATCGGGCCGGCCAGATCATCATCTGGGACGGTCCCGCATACGACGGCCAACGCATGCAACTTGGCGCCCTGGTTGCTGGCACCTATGCCTCAACCCGGGAAGTCGCGCGCATTCTGCAGGAGCCCGGTTTCCGGACCCTGTTGCAGGAAGGCGCGCGCGAGAAAATCTTCACCGAAGCAGTTGGCGATCACTGGTTGGTGTCCCTCATCTTCGGCAAACACACCGCGCTCGGCCTGGTCAAGGTCCTCTGCAATCGCGCAACGATGGATTTGCAGCAGGTTCTGATTCGGGCAATGGAGCGCCAGAAAGATCGACCCCGCTTGAAAGATCAGGGTCTCGACATCATTGCTAATGACACGATTGATCTGATCTTCCGGAATGACACCGAGAAGTGATGGGCTGAGGGAGTAACATGGCGCTCATCAATGTGGCTGCCCGGGAAATTCACGGAAAGATCGTGTACTACGGTCCAGGTCTCTGCGGGAAAACAACCAATCTGCAGTACATCCACGGCAAGATTCCGACGGGAACCAAGGGCGATCTGCTCTCGATCGCGACTGAAACCGAACGGACCCTGTTCTTCGACTTCCTGCCGCTTGATCTCGGCAAAGTCCAGGGATTCACGATTCGCTTCCACCTCTACACGGTGCCTGGTCAGGTGCTGTACGAGCGGACGCGCATCGCCGTACTAAATGGTGCGGACGGCGTCGTCTTTGTCGCCGATGCCCAGCGCGAGCGGCTCCAGGACAACCTGACCAGCCTCAAGGAACTGGCGCAGAACGTCAGCCAGTCGGGGAAGCGCTTCCTCGATTTCCCGCTGGTCATGCAATACAACAAGATGGACCTGCCAAACGCGCTGCCAACCCCGGTGCTCGATCGGTATCTCAATACAATCCGGGTACCGCGCTTCGAAGCAACCGCGTTCAATGGCAATGGTGTCTTCGAGACGCTGCGCGCCATCTGCAAACTGGTCACCAACAAGCTCTAGACGACCAACACGTAGAAATAGACACAGACCGGTCAATCAGACCGGTCTGTTGTTGTTTGGCGAGGTCTCCATGCTGCGTTCAGCCACACTTGTGGACAGTCGCCTGACTGGGACACTTTTGTAACGATAGATACGAACCCGTTGTGCATTTGTTGTCAGGTATGGCGCAGAATTAAGCCGTTTCCGAAGCCGCGACTGGCCTGGAAACACCAGTCAAATTGACCGTGATCGGTCAAGAAACGGAGTGTCCCGTGCGTACACATGTGATGCGATTGGCCGTTGTTTTGGGCGTGCTAATGGCACTCTCTGCGTTCGGGCCTGGCGTTGGAGCCCAGGCATCACCCGAACTGACCATACATGCCCGTATTTGTCCAACCGGCGAGGCGCCAGGCGATTTCTTCGCTGAGTGCCACGGAAATCCGGGCGAGGACATCGAGTTCTTTGACGGAACTACCTCAATCGGAACAACCGGGGCTGATGGCAACCTCGTCTATGATCTCGGTGCGGCCGGCTCCGTTGATTTGAATGGCGGCGTGCCAGGGGAGTTCGCGCAGAACTACCTGTATTGCTCGGCCAATTCGGATCAGTCCATCGTGCAGGAATTCGCCATGGTGGAAGCCGGAACCAGTGTCAGCGTCGACGTCTCTGACACGGGCACAACCTGCGACTGGTACGTCGTGCCGGAGAACCTGAGTGGTCTCACGCCGACGCCGACCCCGGATGACGTCACCCAACTCCCGAACACGGGCGTTGGCATGCAGGATGGCACGACCAGCTGGATGGCGATCGCGTTGATCCTCGCCGCGTTTGGTGTGGCTGGTGTGGGTGCTGTCAGTGTGGTGCGCATCCGCCGCTAATCACGTCGTACAACCACGGTCCCTGTCCGCAAGGGCAGGGACCGTTTTCTTTCCAGATGCCTGTGTCACGCATCGAACATCAATGCTGAAAACATAGACCAACCCGTGAAACCTTGTCGTTGGCTGTGCGTTTCAGAGAGCGACGGACGCAACGTCAGCGCGCAGATGCCAGGTCCGTACCCCCTCGTGATTACCGTTCCTACATCAGTGTTGGAGGTTGGCTTAAATGGGTGCGATTCGACTGCGTCTTCTGGTTGCGTTTGGCCTGATGGTTGCCATGCTTTCGTTCGCTCCGGGTGTCGGCGCGCAGGCAACATCGTCCGTGACGGTTCATGCCCGGTTCTGCGATCCAGGGGTTGTTCCGGAAGATCCCTACCTTGAATGTCATGACAATCCGTTGAACGGCTTTGCGGTCGACTTCGATGGTTCCGAACATGGGACCACTGATGCGGACGGGAACCTGACCATCGACGGGCTCGCTGCCGGATCCTACGAGGTTTGGGTCGAGGCGCCGCTCAAGGCGATCGAGGCCCGTGTCTATTGCTCTGTTACCGGTGGCGAAGGGAGCTTCCTCGCATTGACGCAGGGCGATCCGGGCCAGATCGTGCCGGTTGCCAGCGGTGAAGACATCGTGTGCGACTGGTATTGGTTGATCAGTGATGAGCCAATTGGTGGCAGCAGCGATGCGACCCTGACCATCCATGCGCGCACCTGCCCGGACAGCAATGTGCCAGATGACTTCTTCGCGACGTGTCACGCCAATGCGACCGCCAACATCGAGTTCTTCGACGGCACTGCGTCGATTGGCACAACGGGCGTGGATGGCAACCTTGTGTTCGATCTCAGAAGCGCTGGTTCGGTCGATCTGAATGGTGGCGTCCCGGGCGAATTCGCGCGCAACTTCCTCTATTGCTCGTCGAACGCTGATCAAACCACCGTCCTCGATTTCCGCAGCGTTGAAGCTGGCACCAGCGCCACTGTCGACGTGTCGGATACGGGAACGACCTGCGACTGGTACATCGTGCCTGAGAACCTGAGCGGCATCACGCCAACACCTGCCCCAACCGCACCCGGCGGCGCAACCCAACTGCCGAACACCGGCGTTGGCACACAGGACGGAACAACCAGCTGGTTGCTGATCGCGCTGATCCTGGCTGCGTTCGGTGTTGCCGGCGTTGGTGCAGTCAGTGCGGTGCGCGTTCGCCGCTAGCCAAACGCACGTCGAACACGGCCTCGCCTCGGAAATGGGCGGGGCCGTGTTGCATTCAGATCCGTCGCGCCGTGTACAGCAATGTTCGCCAGGAGTAGGTCAGCGATCCACCGCGGGCAATGATGGCGTCCCGTACTCCCGTCAACAAGCGCTCCCGATCGTCCGGGGCAAGCAGAATGTGATCGGAGTGAGTCGCCAGGAATGCTGGATACGCGTCTGCCGAGTACACCTGCTCCCATTCGAAGACTCTCTTCTCCCAATCGCCAAACGCAGCTGCGGACGCCGGCATGGGTCCGCCGTAATTGCGCTCGTCAAGGTGCTTGGCGCGGTCCAGGGCAGGAGCATTCTTTCGATACACCGTTTGGATTGAATCCCACACCGGCCCATCGAAGTGAGCCGGGCGGTTCCACCAGATCGCGAGTAACCCGTTTGGAACCAGAAGCCTGCCTGCAATCTCCTGACCGCGCTGGTGATCAATCCAGTGCCAGGCCTGGGCACAGGTGATCAGATCGAACGATCCTTCCGCGCCAACATAATCCTCGAAGCGGGAGACGACCATCGGGATGCCGCGGCCACGGGCAATGGCGGCCATTGCGGCATCGTGCTCGACACCGGTCACATCGGCGCCGTGCTCAGCCAGACCCACAGCCGCACGGCCGGTCCCGCTGCCGACATCCAGCACACGCTTGCCTGGGGCCATGGCCAGAACATCGGCAAAGAGCTGGTCAGGGTAACCGGGTCGGTAGCGATCATAGTCTTCTGCAACCGAACCGAAACTCTGTGATCGCTGTTTCCAATGCTCCGAATTCGGATCAGACAATGATGAACTCCCTGGCCAGATACCCAAATGTATTCTCGATCGTCTGGAAGTTGGGTCCATCGGCGACCGCAGTTATTAACTCTTCGCTGGCCAACCCGACCTTACACGCGGCCTCGTCGTCAAACGCGAGCACGGCGATGGCATCGAACGGCGCCGGTGGATCTCCCATCTGGCCGATGGCCGGGTAGCAGCGGTACGAACGCAACCCCGGCACCCTGGCGGTCAGGGGGCAGTGGTCATTGATCCAATAATCGATGAACTGCTCCTGGGTCATATCTGCCTTGCGCGAAACGAGAAATACGACGTGATACATCGAATCACTCCTTGCCGTTGGTGACCGGGCGGGGCAGGAAGCCAAGTTGCCGGTAGCTCGGGTTGGGATGCGTGTAGAACCCTTCGCCAGACTTCTCGCCAAGATTCCCCGCCCCGATCTTTGCCGCAAGGGCGCTTGATGGTTTGTCCGTCGGATCGGCCGATTCCCGTTGATAGGACCATTCGATGTCCCGGACCACGTCCAGCCCAACCATGTCCATCACGCCGAACGGCGCGTACTCCGTCTGGAAGAAGATCATCCACAGACGATCGATGTCTTCCGGGGTGGCCACCCCATCGTCAAGGACGTGAAGGCTCTCCCGCTTCACCGCCCGCCAGATGCGATTGATGATGAAACCCTTGCTCTCGACCTGGACGATTGGCGCGACCAGAGAAATCGACTCGCCGAACGTCTTTGCCCGCTCAAGGTTCGCCGGATCGGTCTGACCGCACGTCATGATCTCGACCATGGTCCGGATCCAGATCGGCGCGAAGAAGTGCATGTTGAGGACCCGCGACTGATTGCTGACCTGACTGATCACATTGCGGGTAGGAATGGAGGAACTGTTGGAGGCGATCAGGGCCGTCGGGTTGAGTTTGTCGAGTCGTCCGAAGAGCTCCGTCTTGACATCGACATCTTCCCGGACCGCCTCGATGATGAGATCCGCGCACTTTGCTGCGCCGTCGAGATCGTCCGTGATATCGATTTGCGCGCTTGCCGCAGCCGGGTCAAGCAATCCAATCTGCCGGCGATGGAGGTTGGGCAGGATATCGGACGCGATACGTTCAGCGGCCCGGGGAAGCGTCTCCGGCCAGCCATCTGTCAGGCGTACGGTGAATCCGTGGACGGCGATCAGGCTGGCGATCTGGGCGCCCATGGTGCCGGCGCCGATAACCGTGATGTTCTGAATTCCATGATCCGACTGCAATGTCATGATGCCTCCCGGCCGCGCAACGGTGTCTGTTGGCAATCCTACCCAAGGGCTGGCGTTTTCGCCGCTGCGGTGGATAATCGACGCATGGACAAGATCATTACGGACAATCTGGATCGGATTGCGGCACTCTGTGAAGAACACGGTGTGCGCCAGCTTGACGTTTTTGGCTCAGCCGCCCGCGACGATTTTGACGAGGCCACCAGCGACGTGGATCTGTTGGTGAAATTTCTGGAGGATGGGCCAAATACCCGGTATGTCGCTCGGTTTTTTGCGTTCGAAACGAGTGCAAGTGCGATGCTCGGCCGACGGGTCGACCTCCACTCAATGTTTCCGCCTCAACAACCATCTCGAATCTGGGAGCAGATATCCAGGGACAGGATGACAATTTATGAAGCGCCGGGCCTCGCAAAGATTGCTTGACGCCTGGGATTCTGCGCTCGTGGACAGAGAGCGGACTGACCAGGGTTCACCTGATAGATTGAACAGTGACCTTGAGTATGCCGACGGCCTGCTGTTGAGACTCTCGACAGTCGGAGAAGCATTGATCAATGTGTTTGACGACCTGCCACGCCTTCAGGACGCGATGGATGAAAACCGCCAGATGAGTGGGATGCGGAACAGGCTCGCGCACGCGTATTTTGATCTCGACCGGGATATCGTTTGGTCGACGCTTGTAGAAGACATACCAGAATTGATTGTGGTGCTCCGTGACCTCATCGACCTGGGTGAGGAAGAACTCGAAAGCCGATACAGTGCCTGAACTTCTTCTCGGCGTAGACGTCGGGACGTATTCGACCAAGGGCGTGCTCGTCTCGGCCGGGAGCGAAGTCCTCGCCAGTCACGTCATCGAGCACACCATTTCGATTCCTCGACCGGGTTGGGCCGAGCAGGATGCAGATCTCATCTGGTGGGGCGAGGTCCGCGACACGATTCGCGCATTGCTCACTGGCACGTATTCCGGCGAGGACGTGGTGGCGGTTGGCATCAGTGCCATTGGCGCGTGCATGCTGCCCATCGATGGGGATGGGAACGCCCTCCGACCGGGCATCCTCTACGGCATCGACACGCGAGCCACTGCCGAAATCGAAAGCCTCAATGCCCAGTTCGGTGAGGCGGCCCTGTTCGAACTGGGCGGCATGGCGCTGACA
>JAPXRQ010000026.1:0-25228 GCA_033813515.1 Thermomicrobiales bacterium | reverse complement strand
TCCCTGTCCAGTTGACCGGAGCAGCCATCTGGGCGGAAAGCTCGGCGACGATCTGCTCCACCGTCGTCATCGGTTCGGCCGATCCATTGGCGACGACCGGCATCTTTGGAGCCTGGATCGCCGTCAACGCAACGAGTGCACCGAATTCGGCCGCGGCTCCGGCCATGAGCGGAGAATGCGAGGCAATGCTGACATTGAGCCTGGCCACGCGTTTGGCGCCGCGCTCCTTCGCCTTGTCGGCGGCCAACTCGAGTGCGGGAATGGCGCCCGAGATGACCGTTTGACCGGGACAGTTGCGGTTGGCGACGACGACAACGCTACCGGCTTCTGAGGATGCTTCCGCGCAGACGGTGGCCAGCGTGTCGTCGTCCAGTCCAAGGACGGCAGCCATGGCGCCGGGGGTTGTTTCGCCGGCCTGCTTCATGATGCGGCCCCGTTCGCGCACCAGGCGAAGGGCATCTGCATAGGAAAGCGCATCGGCGGCGACCAGAGCCGAGAATTCACCGAGCGAATGGCCGGCAACCATGGCCGGGTTCAGATCGCCCTCCCAGCTGGATTGGACCGCGCGGTAGGCAGCCACAGACACGGCCAGGATCGCGGACTGCGCGTTGTAGGTATCCTCGAGTGTTTCGGCTGGCCCGTTGGTCATCAGGCTTTGCAGGTCGACGCCAAGCACATCATTTGCTTCGGCGATCGCTTGGGCAGCGACAGACGATGCAGCGGCGAGTTCGGTGCCCATACCGACGAACTGTGCGCCCTGACCGGGGAAAACCAGCGCAATGGGTTGATTCTGCCAATCCGCCACGAGTGAGCCGTCCTTTTCCTGGGAATGGTTGATCGGGGCCGCATGGCCAGCCGGGAAGAATACCATTGCCAATCCCGGTGACTGCCCCAAATGAGACCAGTACGTCAGGAATCGTTATGAATCTGTGCAAATCTTGGTGTTTGCTGGTAGTATCGCGATGGACTGCCCGCGACACGTCTTCCTTTCCACTTGCGTTGAGGTTGGTGACGGACTTCGTATCTATCGGCGATCGATTCCCCCATTCGATGGCCCAGTCTGGAGGCGAGTCAATGCGAACTCGTGGATTCTTTTCTGTTTTTGCCATCGCGCTGATTGCGTTCGGCATTCTGCTCTCCGGCGGCTCTGGCCAGGTGAGCGCCCGTTTCCAAACCGATGCGACGCCGGAAGGCACGCCTGTTGACAGCGGCACCCCGGTCGCTGGCAATGAGACTGAGCCGTCGGGCATCGTCACGATGGTGCTCTGGTATCAGCAAAGTGAAGACGGCGAGATGGTGCAACTGAGCCCGGTCTCGATCGATGGCTTCGTCACCACCAAGGGCGAGATCAAGACCGATGAAGATGGTGGTCGTGTCGTCTGGGACGAGCCGCGCAATGAGAACTACCCGCGCATCCGCCTCGGCCAGGACGACTACTTCGACGCCTATCCGGTGTATCCGGACGATCCGAACACGGTCCAGCGCTGGTTCTACTTTGATGATGATCCTGAAGTTCGGCCAGCGACGATGGTGATGCAGATTGTTGGCATCCGTGGCCAGTACGAGGACTGGTTTGGAACAGCGACATTCATCTCGCGCGGATCCGATCAGGGCGGCATCATGGTGATTGCGATCAATCCGCCAGCCGAGTAAGCATCCGCAAGACATGACAATGGCCCGGAATCGTGAGATTCCGGGCCATTCCTGTTTTGGGTGATTAACTGACGGGTGTCGGCAGCGGCGACATCACCGTGTCCGGATCGAGCCGGTTCAGCAGATCGACGCCCAATTTCGCCCGCCGCACGCGCTCTTTGGTCAGGGCGATCGCGGTCGATTCGAGATGCGTGCCGGCGGGGTAGATGTTGGGCGCGTTCCGCAGCCCGAACTTCAGATAGACCGGGGCGGCAACGCGCACAATCTCGGCAATCTCGTAGTGGCGGATGAAACCACCGATATCGTCCGGGACCTCAATGTAGATATCGAGCGGCATATCGACGACCGCACGAATCGCGGCAAGGTGGGCGAGGGAGAGATCAGTCGGGACATTGAATGTCGTCAGGCCGAGATTCTCGAGCAACTTGATCGACGCGGGATTCGCCGAGCCGAGCATGACCGATCCCTTCAGGATCAGATCGGTCGGCAGTTCGCCCGCTTTCTTCATCACTCCCAGGACCCAGAGCAGCCCTTCGTCGGTGACGAGGACACTGTTGATACCGTGGGCGCAGGATCGCTTGACGTCTTCAACCGCGTGGACCAGTTGATCCATTCCCCGGACCTTGGGGGCAACGATGCGGCCCGCGGTCGAAACGGACATGGCACCGGTATCCCAGCCAGCCCGTGGTCCGACGAAGAGACTGATTTCGATACCGCGTGTGCGACCGAGGGCGGCAATTTCGTCGAGTTCGGCATCGGTGACCAGCATGACGCCCGAGCCCTGCGAGACGCGGTGGATGGGAACCCCAAGCGCATCGGCCTGCTCGTAGACCATGCGCAACGCATTTGGTCCTTCAACTGAGGGGATCTCGATCCGCCATTGCCCGCCATCGGGAAATCGCTTGGTCGATGACGGCAGATCGTGGGCATCGCCGGAGGGCAGACCCATCGTCTGGAGAAAGGCACGCGTTGCATCGAGTCCGTTTGGCACCGGCAGTTACCTCAAATCAACTGATTGAATCCGTTGCGCGAATGGTACCAACCGCGCCGATCTCAGGAATCCGGGGCTCCGCGCAGAAGCCAGCGGCACCGTTCCCACATCAGTCCATTCGTGACAATCGCCACGGTCAGGAAGGTCTCGGACGCAGCGCGATTCCATCCCGCCCACAACCCCCAGGCACCGATGGCGATTGCTGCGAACTCCAGGATGATGCGGAGTTGGCCGGAGATGACAACGGGGGGATCCTTGCGCACGCCATCCCGCCGCACACCGAAGACCCCCCAAAGCACCATGCAGATCAGGACGGCGATGATCCCGCCGATGATGCCGAGGAACTCGCGCCCGAGCAGAAACCAGCCAGCCCACATGAAGCACTCGATGGCAAAGCGAACTGCCAGCAATGGCCAGGGGTAGGGAGGATAGGTTGGTGCGGCCAGATCAGGATCCGGCTTGATCTCAGGAATCAACGCGGCCAAAGACCAGACAGGCGTTCTGCCCGCCCAGCCCGAACGAATGCTTGGTGGAGACAGCGAAGTCCGCCTTGCGCGGTTCGCCGTGGACGATATCCAACCCAATGGCGTCGTCTGGCGTCGTGTAGTTCAGTGTTGGCGGGATGATCTGATTCTTCATGCTGAGGATGGCGATCACCGATTCGATCGCTCCGGCGGCGCCCATGCAATGGCCGATCGCGCCCTTGATGGAGGTCACCGGAATCTCGGCCGCGCGATCACCAAAAGCGAGGCGAATGGCATTGGCTTCGGCCGGATCGCCAGCAGGGGTTGAGGCAGCGTGCGCCTGGACATGGCCGACCGCGGATGGGTCGACCCCGGCGCTCTCAAGGGCACGCGAGACGGCCTTTGCGGCGCCAGAACCGTCTGGCAACGGGGCGATTGGGTGGTACGCATCGTTGGACGAGGCATACCCCAATAACTCAGCATAAATCGTGGCTCCGCGCGCGACGGCCCGATCCCAATCCTCCAGAACGACCATGCCTGAGCCTTCACCGAGGACGAATCCGGCCCGGCTGGCGTCGAACGGTCGACTGGCTTTGGTCGGATCGTCGTTGGAGTCGGTGGCGAGGGCTTTCATCACGGCAAAGCCGGCGATAAACATGGGATGCGAATCGGATTCAACCGCGCCCGCCACCATGAACGGCGCATTGCCGAAGCGGACCTGCTGGAATGCCTCGCCGATTGCCTGGGATCCGGTCGCGCAGGCCGTATTGATGGTGTTGCTTGGGCCTTGCATGCCGAAGGTGCTTTGGATGGTGTAACTGGCCAGGTTGAGCGGGAATTTGACGTGCAGATGGGGTGGCACGCGACCTGGTCCGCTGGTTTCGTAGGTGTGGAAGGCTGGCAGGAGATCGTCGTGCGCCCCGCCGACGCAGGTACCGATGACCGTGCCGCCGTCGGCCAGATCGGATGTCGCTTCGCCAGCGTCACTCAACAATCCGGCATCGATCAGCGCTTCACCGGCCGCCTCGACAGCCATGCGAGAAAAGCGCGAGGTGTTGCGCAGCGTCTTTGGATCGAGGAAGCGGTTGGTTATGGTGGAGTCGTCGACATCGCCCCGCACGAGGCAAGGGTTCTGCTCCGGGTCGAGGTCGATCCGCTTGAGACCGCTTTCACCGGCGAGGATTTTGGTCCAGGTCTCGCTGGCAGTCGGGGCTAGTGAGGTGACGGCGCCGACGCCAGTGATGGCGACCCGATGGAGGTTGATGGTCCGGGCGGCGGACTTCGCTTCAGTCATTTGTGTCGATCCATTGGTAGAGGAGAAATCGGCGCCAATGCCGCTCGCAATTGCGATTTTGAGGCTACGCACAGTACCCCTTGACCGGTCAGTATACCGAGGGTCATATCCCCGATAGGCCGTTCGTCCCTTGCGCGACTGCGACCTGCGTCACTAAACGTACACTGTCGCACTCCGGGGCAATAGCCGATAAGTGAGTGTCAGTCGCCAGTCCACTGGATTAACAGTGGGGTGAAACGTACCTGAGGGCAAGGAGACCGGAAGATGCTGAAGCGCCGAATCATGATCGTCGACGATCACCCGATGTATCGGGTGGGCCTGCGACGACTGCTGGAATCGGATCAGCGTCTGGCTGTGGTTGCCGAGGCCGAGAATGGTCACCAGGCGCTCCACGAAGCCGATATTCACAAACCGGCCGTTGTGCTGATGGATGTTCAGCTGCCTGGCGTGACCGGGATCCATGTCGCATCTGCTTTGCGCCGCGAGCGTCCGACGACGTCGGTGATTTTCCTCTCGATGCATGTCGACGACGACCGGTTGTTTTCGGCGGTGCGGGTGGGCGCCGCAGCATTCCTGACCAAGGATGCTGAGCCCCAGAAGATCCTGGAGACGGTGCATGCCGTGCTTCGCGGCGAAAACCTGCTCCATCAGTCAGTGCTTACCAATCCGGAGTTGGCCCGGCGCGTGCTTGGCGAGTTCCGCTCGCTCAGTGATGGCTCTGGCGTCAATGCAGCCGAGGTGGTGCTGTCGCCGCGCGAACTGGAAGTGCTGGATTGCCTGGTCATGGGGCACAGCAATAAGGAGATTGGCGACGCCCTGTTTATAACCGAGCAGACCGTCAAGAACCACATGACATCGGTGCTGCGGAAGTTGCAGGTGGACGATCGGGTGGCCGCGCTGCGGTACGCGGTGACTCGTCGCTGGGCCGAGATTGGCCCGCAGGAGTATGCCGAAGTCGGTCAACCGACCTCGCCGGAACCGCAACAGCCGGAATCGACCTCCTCCGCGGCCTGAGTTATCCCTCCGAAAGCAGAATTTCCTCGCCGTGGCCGTTGGCGACGGCTCGCAGGTTTGAACTCAGTTCCAGCGCCTCGGTGCGGGATAACCGAATCCGCACGAATGGCGGTCCATCGGCGGGCCCTGCATCGACCACGATCTCGGCGCCGTCCTGCGCGACCACCAGCGCCCCCAACGGGCGTATTGCGTCGTCGCCAGCCAGATTTTCGATCCGCATCCCACAACTCCCAATGATCTCAATTGCGCCAGCCAAGTGTAGGCAGAATTCGCGCGAGATGCGGACTTCTCTCGTCAGGTCAGCGGTTCGATCGGAGGCTCTTCATCTTCCGTGAAGTCCTCGTTGATGTTGCCATCGTCGTCGGTAGATTCGATCGTCTGAACGTAGTCTCCACCGCCGTCGGCCACTGACTGATAGCGATAGATGCTGTCGACCGCTCCGCCGGTGTACGGCCCCTTGTTGAGGGAATCGAGCGCGTCGTCCAGTTCGGATTGCTGGTAGGCCGAGAGCTGATCGCAGGGCAGGTACGGGCCGGCGCCTCTGATCAGCGGTTCCTCATTCGTCTCGTATCCGGATGTAGCCTGATTGCCAGTGGCAGCGCAGACCTGGCCCGTGTAAATGTCGGATGGCACCGGGAAGTTCTCGGAGACGGTCTTGCCGGTCGGCCCCTTGAGATAGGCGTCCCACCGGCCGCTGTGCATCTCGATCATCATCTTCTGCCAGATCGGACCGGCGCCCTGGATGCCGTCGAATTCTGGCAATGAAGGCGGACTGGAGCCATCGGCCGAGGTGTATCCGACCCAGACCCCAATCACGATATCGGTCGTGTAGCCCATCGTCCAGATGTCTTTCCAGTTATCGGTCGTGCCGGATTTGGCCGCGGTCGGGCGTCCCAGTTCGGTCTGGGTGTTGCCGAAGAGATTGTTCTCGGTGAAGACACGCGAGCGGGCCTGGTTGTCGGTCAGGATGGAGGTGAGTTGATAGGCGATGCCCGGGTCGATCGCCTGCTCGGCATCGGCCAGCGGATTTTCCTTGCTGGCATCGTAGAGAACATTGCCCTGGGAGTCCTCGATCTTGAGGATCGGGTTGTAGGGCACGTACTTGCCGTTGTTGGCGAGGGTGGCGTACGCGTTGGTGTGCTCGATCAGGGTTACTTCGCCCGAGCCGAGCGCAAACGCATTGCCGTAGTCGTACCACTTGCGCGGCAGCGTCACGAGTCCCATCCGTTTGGCAACGCGAAGGGTGTGTTCGACTCCGGCAAATTTGATCGCCTTCACCGCCGGAATGTTGTACGAGTTTGCCAGGGCGGTACGGACCGAAACGGCGCCATTGAACGAACCTGAGTAGTTCAGCGGCGTCCAGACGGCATCCTTGGGATCGGCCGGATTGTCGACTTTCTCGCTGTAGTTGGTGTCCATCACGACAGTGCCCGGATTCCAGCCGGATTCGAACGCCGCGGCATAGACGATCGGCTTGATCGAGGAGCCTGGTTGGCGCAGAGTCGTGGCGTAATTGACCTGGCCACCGATCAACTCGTTATCGAAATCGGCCGATCCCACCATGGCCAGAACCTGTCCGGTGCCTGGATTGAGCACAACCATCGCCGCGTTGTTGCGACTTTGCGCCAGCAGGAGATTCTGGACCGTGCTGGTGACAATGTTCTGGGCGGTGTTCTGCAGATCGACATCGAGTGTCGTCGTTATCTTGAGACCGCCATTGGTGAGCGCGCCTGGCCAGTGCTCCTCGATGTACTGGCGGGCAAACTGGGTGAATGCCTCTGCACCGTCCCGAACCGAGCCGTCGCGTGTTTGGGGATCGAGTGGCTCGTTGAACGCTTTGTCGGCCTGGTCCTGCGTGATGTACTCGTACTTGACCATCTGGTTGAGCACGTACTTCTGGCGCTTCTTGGCCAGCTCGAAGTTGACCGTCGGGTCGTACTGGGACGGCGCCTGCGGGAGACCGGCGAGCAGCGACGCCTCGGCCAGATCGAGATCGGCGGCGTGTTTCTGGAAGTAGGTCATTGAGGCGGCCTCGATCCCGTAGGAGCGCTGACCGTAAAAGATGAGGTTGAGGTACATCGTCAGGATGTCTTCCTTGGAAAACTCCTGCTCGATCGCGACAGCCGCCATCGCCTCGTCGACCTTGCGGGTAATCGAGTAATCGGTGCCGATCTGATCCGGATAGAGACCGCGCGCAAGTTGCTGGGTGATGGTCGAGCCGCCGGACGAACCCGTGCCCGAGAGGATGATGGTGGCGCCGCGAACAATGGCGATTGGCTCGACGCCGTAGTGTGTCCAGAAGGTCGCATCTTCTGACGCGATGGTCGCCTGAATCAGGTAGGGCGAGACATCGTCCAGATCGACGAAGTTGCGCCATCCTCCACCTTCGGGCTGGTCGACGTTTTGGAGCAGCTTGCCGTTGCGGTCGTAGATCGAGGTTGTCTGGAAGGCCTGGGCCGCGACATCGGCCGCATTGGGTAGCGACGCGTTGACCTCGCGGTACTGGCGGACGGTCGCACCGACCGCGGCCGCAGTCGAAAGGCCAAAACTGACGATCGAAATGATGAAGGTCAGCGCAATCAGCGCGACGCCGGCGAGGATAAATGCCGACATCCTCGATCGCGGCTTCTTTCTCGCCTTGACACCAGGAAGGATGCCCGGAGGGAGTTTGCGTTTGTGACGCCTTGGGTTGGCTTTGGCGCGTCGTTTTTCCGCACTGCGCATGCGGGCCCGAATGAGGTCCTGATCCATGAGTTCCCGGCTGTTCTGACGGGTGCTGCCAAATCACGATTGCGTGACTAGCGCACGTTGGTTCCACTCAGACAACGGTTCTGGCGGGGGTCCGGTTTCACCCGGTTTCCATAAGCATAGCAATGCTGCCCATAATGCGATCGCGTTTCGCACCTGCTTCGGCGATGGTCATGTGGCCTGCATTACAGAGTTCCAGGAGCGATCGCAGGCGTACCGATGCCTCGCCTAACCCTGCAATCTCGGCCTTGATCTTCGAGACCTGCTCGGCGCTGTAATAGCCGCTACTGCCGAGTTCGATGAGCTCAAGCAACGCGACAGCCTGCTCGCTCGACGATGGAGGCATGGCACGAAGGGTGAACGCTGCATTTCCGGCCAGACGGCGATCGATGTTCTCATTGACCTCGGTGATGGCCTGACGCGAGCGGGCGAGATAGGTGAGCAGTTTGTCCGGTTCGGTGATCGCGGGCAGGGATGGCTCGGGTTCTGGTTCGTCTGGCTGAATCTTCGGCCAGGCTGCCAGCGCATCTACCAGTCTGGTGCCACCGGGGTCGATCCCGTACAGCGGAGGCTCTTCCTCATCCAGCTGGCGGAGGGTCACACCGGTGCCGAGGCCGCCCAGCGTGGACGGTTTGGCGAGATCGTCCCACGCGGAAAAGTCGGGCTCGGCCGCGACCGCGTCTTCCCCGGATTCGTCCTCCGGTGCGTCATCGGTCTGGGCAGTCGATTCCTCGTCGCCGTCAGAGCCGGTGATGGTCTCGTCGGGCGATACGGGAGTGTCCGTCTCCGGTTCGTCATCCGGGATGTCCCATGGGGCGCCGGTGATCAGTTCTTCGTCGCGAACCAGTTCAGGATGAAAGACGCTGACAAAGGCATCGCGATCGATCCGTGCCTGGGGGCCGGCCACCTGATTGAAGATGATCGGTAGCGCCAGGTCGACGCCAGCGATGAGATCCGTGTGGATCCAGGCCAGAGGAGTCTCCCGCGCATCGACGAGTTGCGACTTCGTCAATCCGGTGATTGCTCCTGCCGGAAGTCGATTCAATCCAGATCCGCGTGGGCTTCCCCAGATGAGGGCATTTTTGGTCAGCCAGGCTTTGGCCGGCGCGGATTCCATGCCTGGACGGAGCGGAGCAGTGACGCTGCCTTCCCAGACGGCATCATCTTCTTCAAGCGCGTTGGAGTTCTCCCAGGTGACGGCCAACGTTCCAGCCAGGGTTTGGGCGAATTCGGACGCGGCCAAACCATTGTCCGCCAGGGCGGCGGCCAGGACAGTGGGATTGGTCCGCGTTGGGAGTGGGATCCGTCCCCGACTTGGGCGCAGCCGAAAAATCAGGGAGCGATTGGCCGGGCGGAAATGCACAACGATGTCGCCAAACGATTGTTCGTCGCGATCGACGGAGTACTCGATGATGTCATTCAGGGCGATGCCAAATCCATGGGCCGCGTATTCATCGACCAGCAGGTAATGGGAGGTGATTTCGACCCGGGCGTTGACGATGAGCGCGGCCCAGGTCTGGTAGCCAGGGAAGTTGCCGATGACATCGAACTGACCGTGGTATTGGGTCGTGCCCCGCTGCCGACGCCAGGTCTGGTTCCCTGGCGTTTCCGGGCCGGACTGTCCACGGAATCGGCCACCCAACCCGTGCAGGCGTGTCTTGTTCATTGGACTGGTGTTCGGCGAGTCAGGTTCATCACGGGTGCGATGCTACCACCCGGAACCCGTTCTGATATTGGCGAACCGATTCGGATAGCCGCAATGGGATGATTCCGGGATGATCGGCAGGTAGGATTTGTTTGCCGAAGGACGAGAGAATGACAGACCGTACGTTTCCCCTGAACTACGCCGACCAGAACGCGCTTTGGGACGCCTTCCATGATCGCGATCGGGCTCCGATTGGGCAGCTCTACATGGCGGTCCGGACCACCGGCATTTACTGCCGACCGGGATGTCCGGCGCGCTCTCCGAAACGAGAGAATGTCCGCTTCTTTGCGACCCAGACAGCGGCAGAGCGGGCGGGGTTCCGCGCCTGCAAGCGGTGCAAGCCACGTGACACGATGTGTGATCCCCGGTTGGTGGTTGTTGAGGATGCCTGCCGGTGGATTGAGGACAATGTCGAGGAGGATGTCTCCCTCGCGGCGCTGTCGGCGGCGTTGTGCGTTGGTCCGCAAACCATTCAGCGGGCTTTTCGGGATGTCCTTGGGCTGACACCGCGTGCGTACAGCAGGGAACGGCGACTGGAGCGGTTCCGCGACGAATTGCGCGGTGGGTCTGATGTTGCGCAGGCACTTTATGGCGCCGGTTTCAGTTCGCCCAGCCGCGTCTACGAATCGGCCGAGCGCGATCTTGGCATGACCCCCGCGCGGTACAAGTCTGGCGCCGATCAGGTTCCGATTCAGGTTTCGATAGCCGAATCACCGTTTGGATACATCGGGGTCGGACGAACCGAACGAGGCATTTGTGCGGTTCGACTTGGTGATTCTGCGGACGTGGTTGCTGGATCAATTCGCGGCGAGTTCCCGCAGGCCTGCCTGACCCAGGTTGAGCAGGATCCTGACCTGGATCGCATCGTCGATCACGTGGTTCAGGGGACGGCGATTACCGGGCTTGCGCTCGATGTGCGTGGAACCGCGTTTCAGCACAAGGTGTGGGATGAATTGCGGCGCATCCCCCGGGGAGAATCCCGGACGTACACGGAAATTGCGCGGACAATCGGCGAACCGAAGGCGACTCGAGCCGTGGCCAATGCGTGCGGAGCAAATCCGGTGGCGCTGGCCGTGCCTTGTCATCGGGTGGTGCGGGCTGATGGCGCGACGGGTGGATACCGGTGGGGCGCGGAGCGAAAGGCGGCTATTCTGGAGATGGAAAAGCACTAGCCAGGATGAAAGGTTCCGCCCATGCATGCCATTCGGATCAAGCCGGGGAGCAAGGTTAATCTCGGGTCGATCAAGCCATCGCAGACCGATGGGTTGGACGAGAAAGCCGGCCGCGAGATTTACACCAAACAGGCGGCGGAACTGGGTGAACTCTGTGATCTGATGTCCGCCGCGGCAACGCACTCCGTTCTGGTGATTGTGCAGGGCATGGATACGGCCGGGAAGGACGGCGCAATCCGCGATGTCTTCGCCCGGGTCAATCCGGCCCACAGCCGCGCGGAGGCGTTCAAGGTTCCCTCCACGACCGAATTGGCGCACGACTTTCTCTGGCGTGTGCATCAGAAAACTCCCGAATTGGGGCAGCTCTCGATGTTCAATCGAAGCCAGTACGAGGATGTGCTCGTCGTGCGGGTGCACAAGCTGGTGCCGAAGTCTGTCTGGCGGGGACGGTACGAGTTGATCAACGCCTTCGAGCGTAACCTCTCCATGAACAACACGATCATCGTCAAGTTCTTTCTGCACATAAGCGAGGCGGAGCAGCAGGAGCGGTTGCTGGATCGGGAAGAGGATCCGCTCAAGTCGTGGAAATTGGCCACGGGAGATTGGCTCGAGCGGCAGCACTGGTCCGAGTACCAGAAGGCGTATGAGGATGTGCTGGACAAGTGCTCGACAGACGTCGCGCCCTGGTATGTCGTTCCGGCCGATCACAAATGGTTTCGCAATGTCGCAATGACCGAGACGATGATCGATGTTCTGAAGCCGTACACAAAAGGCTGGCGAGCCCATTTGAACGAGCAGAGCAAGATGCGACTTGCTGAACTCGCCGAAGCCCGGGATCAGGGGCTGGTGCCGCGCAACCCCCGCAAGACATCGAAAAAATAGATTCAGGTCATAGACGACTTCTCATTGATCGATGCCAGTCCCTGCGATAGGATCAGATTCTGTTCTCTGGCCCCTCCGGGATTTGCTGATCGGTGGAAATTCGGACCGCATTTATCGATGCCATGAGCCGGGCCGTGACCGGAGTGACCGTGGTGACCACAAACGGCCCCGACGGCAAGTTCGGTCAAACGGTCAGCGCCATGTCGTCAGTGACGGCCGATCCACCAACCCTGCTGATCTGCATCAAGACAACAAGTGTGATCGTCGATGCTATTCGCGCGCATCAGACATTCGGGGTCAATGTGCTGCGGTCGGATCAGCGGCGAGTGGCGGATACCTTCGCTGGTCGATCGACCTGGGGCTCTCCGTATGACTTCACGGTGGCGCAATGGGATGAGTCGCACGAAGGCATCCCGCTCCTGCTCGGGGCGGTGAGTCGGTTCGCGTGCCGGCTCGGTCAGGCGGTTCAGGTTGGCACCCATCTGGTGATGTTCGGTGAGGTGATTGCGGCCGAGGTCTCACCAGGCAACCCGTTGCTTTACGCGAGGCGGAGCTACGGAGAACACGTCGAGATTCCGCGGCAGGTCGTGGATCTCGGTTTTGAACAGGATGTGCGTTTGGTCGACGAAGACCGCCAGAAAGGATTCCACGAGTGATTCGAACAGGTGAGCAGTATCGCGAGTCGTTGAAGGACGGGCGCGAGGTCTGGATGAACGGGGAGCGCATTACTGATGTAACCACGCATCCTGCGTTCAAGCCGGCAGTCGATGTGCGCGCCACGATCTACGACATGCAGCACGATCCGGCGCTGGCCGAGACGATGACCTATGTGGATGAGGCATCAGGCGAGACGTGTGCGATCGGGCTCAAGCTCCCGCTCACCCGACAGGACTGGGCAGACAAACGGCTGGCAGTCGATACGGTCATGAACACGGTCGGCGGTGTTGTCACTCGTGTCGGCGATGAGACGATCGGCGAAATGTGGTCGCTCTTCGATGGCCAGGATGTGTTGAACGAGGTGAATCCGGAGTTTTCCGAGAACATCAAGCGGCACATTACGCAGGCGATCGTGGCGGACCCGTTCCACGTGTCGGCCAACACGGATCCCAAGGGCGATCGCAGCAAGCGCCCGCAGGACCAGGATCCGGACATGCTGCTGCATGTCGTCAGCGAGAACGACCGCGGCATCGTGGTCCGGGGAGCCAAATACGAGACCGCCGCGGCGTATTCGAATCAGGCGTTCGTCAAGCCTACGATCGCGAACTGGGGAGACAGCGAACTCTCCGACTATGCGCTCGGATTCATTTGCGATATGGGCGCCCCGGGAATCAAGCACATCTGCCGGACGGGATTCGCCGGGAAGCGACCGGCTGAGGACTATCCGCTCTCCAACCGGGTCGACGAGGTCGATACGCTTGTCATTTTCGACAATGTCGAGATTCCGTGGGAAAACGTGTTGTTCTTCCGGCACACGCGGGCGGCCTCGTACATCCGGGCGACCCTGCACCGATACAGTGCCTTTGCCTACACACAGCGCGTTTTGCGGCTCGCTGACCTGATGATCGGCGCGGCGCTGTTCAATGCTCGCCAGACCGGGTTGGACAAGCAGCAGGCAGTGCAGGAGAAGCTGGCCGAGCTGGCCTGTTTCCGGGAGGGAATCAACGCCCACCTGACGGCTGCGATCGCTATGGCCGAGACCTCGCCGGGCGGCTTGCTGATGCCGAATCAGTCGTTGCTGTACACAGGCCGTGTGCTGGCGTCATCGCAGCTGCCGGCGATGATGCATATCGCGCGGGAACTGGTGGGTGGCCAGATTTGCGTGACCCCGGACTACGCGACATTTGTCAATCCGGAGACCAAGCCCTGGATGGACAAGTTCTATACCTTGAACGACGAGTGGGTGGCGGAGGATCGGCGCAAATTGCTCGCGTTTGCGCGGGACTTGCTGAACAGCGACTACGCCGGCCATCGCCTGACCTTCCAGTTGTTTGCCCAGTCACCGCCGTTTGCCAATCTTGCCGCTGTCTATCGCAGTTTCGACTGGGATAGTGCGCTGCGGGAGGCGGGAAGTGCGGCCGGGCTGTCGGAGCATTTGCTGCCACCGCCAGCCTGACGATCTTGACGGCCGGGTATGAAGGGGTATGATCATGTCATACCAGAGGAGACACACGTGCCGGTCCGCACAACCCTGAGCTTCACCCAGCGCCACCACGACTTCATGACCAAACAGGTCGAAGAAGGCATCTACGCCACGCAGAGCGCCCTGGTGGCCGATGCCATTGAGAATCTGATCAGACAGGAGGAAGAGCGCGAAGCGGCCCTGCAAGCGATGGCCGACGAAATCCGCCGCCGTGCCCAGGCACCGCGCGAGCAGTTCATCGAGTGGACAGACGAAAACAATCCGTTCACACGCGTATTGGAAGCACTTCGGCAACGAGGGTGAGTTACCAGATCGAAACGCATGTTGATTTGGATTTCGATGTGGCGAACATTGCTCTATGGCTTCAGGAGTGGGCTGAATCAGACTCCATCGAACGAAAGATGTCCAGTTTTCAAAGAGCGATTGCTCGTTTGGGTGATTTCCCATACCTTGGGTCGCCACGCGATGACGTCACCAGGGGGCTGCGGGTCTTGCCGGTGGGTGAGCGAGGCGTCGTGACCTATCTCGTGCGGGAGCGTGAACAAGTCGTCTTCATTTTGTCGGTCACGTATGGTGGCGCAGATTGGATTACGAGAAGTCTCGCGAGGTTTGCGGACCAGTAGGTGAGTGGCAAGCCGGTTTGATATTCGGGTGGAAGTCGAACCCGTTGTCGTGAAAGATTTGAAATGGTTTCTCATAAGCGCATTCGGCCGTTCAATACGAAAGAGACCTACCCGGAGCAGAATCTGGATAACGATCTCTGCCAGGCGGTTCGGGCCGGAAACATGGTTTTCCTGCGCGGCCAGATCGGACAGGATCTTGATACGCGCGAATCGGTCGGGACCGGCGACGCGGCTGCCCAGACTGACCGTGCGATGGCCAATATCAAGATGCTGCTGGAAGAAGCCGGCAGTGAGCTGAGCCACATCGTCAAGGTCGTTGTCTACCTGACCGATATTCGGTACCGCGAACCGGTCTACCAGGCGATGGGCAAGTGGCTGAAGGGGGTCTATCCCGTCTCGACCGGCATCGTCGTGGATGCGCTGGCCCGGCCGGAGTGGGTCGTCGAGATCGATGCCACTGCGGTGATTCCGGAATGACCTTTTCGATCGCGGGCCGATGTGCGCGGACCGGGCAGTTTGGGGTGGCGGTATCCTCGTCGAGTCCAGCGGTTGCAGCGCGATGTGCCTGGGCGCGCGCGGGAGTGGGTATCGCCTGCACCCAGAACATCACGGATCCGTCGCTCGGACCCAGGTTGCTGGATGCCATGGAAGCAGGACAGACCGCAACCGATGCACTCCGTCTGGTGACCGCAGATGCCTCGTTCATCGAGTACCGCCAATTGACGGCCCTGGACCGCTCCGGTGCTTCGGCCGGACGCAACGGCAAGCATGTCCTCGGCATCCACCACATCGCGTCTGCCCAGGATGTGATCGCGGCCGGCAATCTGCTGGCGAACCGGTCCGTCCCGGATCGCATGGTGGCGGCATTTCAGGATCGGGCGGCCGATGATCTCGGTGACCGACTGCTGTATGCGATGCAGGCGGCATTGGCAGCGGGTGGCGAGGAAGGTCCGGTGCATTCGGTCGGGATGCTGATCGTCGACAAGGTTTCGTGGCCGACCACCGATTTGCGGGTGGACTGGTCGGACGATCCGATCGGGGACCTGGCGAGACTCTGGGACCTCTGGAAGCCGCAGGCGCCCGCCTATCTGCAACGTGCGCTCGACCCACGTGAAGCGCCGTCCTACGGAGTTCCCGGCGACGAGTAATGCAGTTCACGCTGCGCCAGATGGAATTGTTTTTGGCGGTCTGCGAAACCGGATCGATCACTGCGGCCGCACACCGGGAACACATCGCCCAATCGGCGGTTTCGACCGCGATCCAGAATCTTGAGGCGGTCCTCGGGGTGACTCTGTTCGTGCGGAGTCATGCCGTTGGTGTCTTTCCAACTCCGACCGCGCGCGAGTTGCTGCCCCATGTGCGATCGCTTCTCGCCCAGGCCACCGCGATTGAGCAGTTCGGCGCGAACAACGCCGTGTCGCTGACCGGCACAGTTCCGGTCGGCATCCTGGTGACGATCGCTCCGATCGTGATGGCTCCGCTGATCAAAGCTGTCGAGGGCCGATATCCGGCGGCCAGGCTGCAATGTCTGGAAGGTGACCAGGATCAGTTGATCGCCAGTTTGCGCCGTGGGGAAATCAGCCTTGCGCTGACCTATGACATTGCGATCCCGGACGATCTCACCTTCTGGCCAATTGCCCGGATTCCGCCGCGGGTGCTGATTTCGGCCACCGATCCGTTGGCGCAGGTCGGCTCGCTCTCGGTGACCGAGTTGGTGGATCGCCCGTTTGTGTTGCTCGATCTGCCTGGAAGTGCCGACTACTTCCTGAGCTTGTTTGCGGCCGAAGGACTGGAGCCGCGCATCGCCTATCGCTCCCGCAATATCGATGTCGTTCGGAGTTTGGTCGCGCAGGGGTTGGGCTATTCGATTGTCAATCTCCATGCGCTTGGACCATTCCCCGAGACGGCAGCGATCGCGATTGTTCCGTTGGGCGGAAGTCGCCACGTGCTGTCGCTCGGTTCGATGGTTGTCGCCGGTCAGCGTCCTGGACCAGCCGCATTGGCGGTCCAGGATCAGGTGGTTGCGTGGGTTGAAAAGACGATCTACTCCCAGGACGGGAACGAAAGCGGCGAGAGCTGATCGACGGTGCGATCGTTCCAGTCGTGCTGTTGCATCGCTGGCCACATCCGTTCGCCAGCCGCCTGCAGATTGCGCGCCAGTTCCCTGACGTCGACGCCCGGGATTTGCCGATCCTGCATGCGTACCACCCCGTCGATGATGACGGTGTTGAGATCCTCGGCCTGGGCGGAGTAGACGATGTTCTTCACTGGATCGCGCAGTGGTGACATGAAGATCGAGTCGCCTTCCCAGATCAGCAAGTCTGCCTTGGCGCCGACCTCGATCCGACCGAGATCATCCCGGCCGAGTGCCTTCGCGCCATTGAGTGTGGCCGCATTGAAGACATCGGCTGCTGTGGCGACATCCGTACGGCGATCGACGATCTTGCTGCAAACCGCCGCCCAACGCAGCGATTCGATCATCGACTGTGGCGCGGTATCGGTGCCCAGGGTCATGTTGATTCCGGCGGCGGTGTAACGGGCAAAACTCTCCATGGCGATGCCCCGGCGTGCGAAGACCCAGACGCAGTGCGCAATGTTTGATCCGGTGTCGGCGAGGATCCGGATGTCGTCACCGTGATAGTTGGCCCACGATCCGCCCGCCAGGATGATGGCATGGCCCAGGATGACGTTGTCGCCGAGGAAGTCGATCGACTGCAGCCATTCAACGGGAGACATGCCGTGGCGAGCGGTCATCTCGTTGAACTCGGTCACCGACTGGGAAACATGCAGGGCGATCGGCAGATTCATTTGACGAGCGATATCGGTTGACCGGCGGAGGAGGGCTTCGGTGCAAGTATCAATCTGCATGGGCGACAGGAAGCCCTTGACCCGGCCATTGCTGGTGCCGTCGTATTGCTCGATGAACTTAACGGCCGCCTCAAGCCCGCGATCGCCGGCCTCTTCGTCCCATTCCCAGGTGGCCCGCTTGCCATCGGTGGTCAGCCAGCGACCTGATCGGTAGCCAGGACCCATGTACAGCCGCATGCCGACCTTGTTCGCTTCTTCGACTGTCTCGAGGGGTCGATGGCCAATCTCCATGATCGTGGTGGTACCAGTCCGCAGGAGTTCGGCCATGGAGTAGGCGAGGCAGGCGACATCGGCCTCGGAATCCTGGGCGCCGTTCCGAACCGGCAGGTACTCGAACAGGCCGGAGAGATAGAACTGACGCGGCCCAACATCCTCGATGAACGACTTGTCCAGCGGTGAACCAGCAAGGTGGGCATGCGTGTTGATGAAACCGGGGGTGACGACCGCATCGGGCACATCGATCACCTGATCAACGGTGCCATCAAACGATGGACCGACATGAACGATGGCATCGTCCTCGGTCACGATCGTGCCATTGCGCAAATGGCGATGCTGCCCATTCTGCGTGGCGATGATGTGACCGGCATTGATCTGAATACGAGACATGCGCAAACCTCCGTTGGCCGCGAAAACGACAGTGTTCCTGCGTCATCCTACCGGGAGGCGTGGGTTTGATGTTGGAGCGGTTAACGGTGGAGGCTGAGGGAGCGCAGCGAGCGCCGAATGCGATCGCTCGTCTCGGAATTCAGGGTCTCAGCGTAGACAAATGCAGTGTGAGCCGGATTGATCGGTGCGACGATGATCATGCGATCGGCGCGCGTGAGGACGACCTCGCTGGCGCTGTCGCCAAGGAGCGTGGTCCAGGTGCGGACAGCCCGGGCGAGATCGCGGCTTTGCTGATCGAGCATGCCGGTCTGGCAGATCTCAGTCGTCGACATGGTCAGAATGCAGACATTCTGTGCGCCGAACAATGTCAACGAGTCGGTCAGCCACTGCCAGTCTTCGAGCGAGACAGGTGATTCGGCGGTGTCCGGTCCCGGTTCGAGGGCGGCGGTCTCATCAATCCGACGGGCGGCATCCATGATGACCTGGGTGATTGGCCGCGTGACGGTCGGCTGCACGGTCTCAACGCCATCGGCAATCATCACCTGCGGTTCCGGCCAATTGAGGATCGTGTACGCCGCATCCTCGCCGGATGTTTCTCCGACCCGGGCATCAACCAGTTCGCCATTGATCAGGGTCAGAGAACCAAGCCAGCCGAATGCCGAGACATCGACGACGCAGGTCTTGCGCTCCATGTGCAGCATCTGCAGGATGGCGGCCAGGGAGAGTCCGTTGAGGTAGCTGGTTGCGCGCTTGGTGAGGCCACTGGTGCCGGAGAGCATGCCAGTGACGGGGATGGTCTGTTCGCTGAGCAGTGATGCGATGGGAGCGGCGTCGGCCGATTCGTCGTTGTCAAAATCATCGAACGAGAAGGGCTTCAGCTCATCTTCTGGTTCGACGGCGACCGGCTGTGCGGCACGATTCGCGCCAAGCTGCGGGGTGAGATCGAAGATGGGGGTCACGGGAACCGCATCCGGCTCTGACTCGGTTGCAACGGCCGGCACCAGGCGAAGCGCCGATGCGGGCTGTTCTGGGAGTGGTTGCGTCGAGACCATGCGGGCAGGCTTCTCGTGAAACAACAAACGAACGATCGATGGCGCCAACTCATGCAATCCAATGGATACAGTTGGTACCACGATCATCCTACGCCCCCATCCAGCGTCGTTGTACGTGCGAGCAGTACCGTTTGGGGCATACCTATTTGCCCCGATATGGGGGTGCCGGTCGGTACGGGACGCCTTCGCACTCCGTTCTCTGGTACTGGTCAATTGGGACGGATCGGCTGATTTGGTAGTATCAGGCGCAGTTTCGCCCGATCGCCTTTCAATTCTGGTCGGGCCCCGTCAACCACAGATGTGAGGTCAATGCCCCGTGGAACTTTCCGGCGAGCACAAATTCAACTATCCGCCCCAGAAAGTCTGGGATTTCCTGCTCGATCCTGAAGTGCTGAAAGCGTCCTTGCCCGGGTGTGAGCGCCTCGATGCCATTGGGGAAGACGAGTACGAGGCGACGATGAAGATCGGCATCTCGTTCATCAAGGGCACCTTCAAGGGAAAGGTCAAGATCACCGACAAGCAGGAGCCGAACAGCTACCAGATGGCGGTGGAAGGGTCTGGTCCGCAGGGGCAGGTCTCGGGCGTCGGCAAGCTGGAGCTGGTCGAGGACGATGGCGGAACGATCGTCAAGTACCACGGCGATGCCAATGTCCGCGGCTCGCTGGCCCGGGTTGGCGCCCGCATGATTCAGCCGGCGGCAAAGACGATCGTCGGGCAGTTCTTCGGAAAGATGGAAGAGGAAGCAGCCGCCCGGACCGCCTGATCTAGTCGGTTGAGACAGGGGTCGGGATATCGAGACCGGGTCCGCGGTTGTCCGGATTGAGCGAAGCCCAGCGCGACGCATGCGCCTGGACGAGCAGGGCCGTAACGAATTCCTTGCGCCGGAAGAAGAGGCGGATTTCCTGCCAAAGTTCCGGATCGGTCTGACCAAGTTTCAACAGGCGATCGGAAAAAACGACATCGCCCTGCGCACGCTGCTCCGTCATGAACTCGGTCGACAGCAGATCAGCCAGATAGACGACGCCAACATCGGAGAACTTCCGCTTGTAGTACGCCATCAGGCGGGCGATGTCTTCTACCGTGATTGGCTTGCCATCGCTTTCAGTGAACGCGCCGCGCCAATCGACACAGGCCAGGAGTTCGGTCAGGAGATCGACCGGCGAGCCTTGGCGGACCTTGTCGACAAGATCGTCGATCTTGGTGCGGTCATAGGGAAGTTCGTGCGGTGTCTCGGGAAGATCGTTGGTCAGTTCGCCACGGGCAAAGTGGCGCAAGTTCATATCCATGGCGGCGAGTATACGGGGACCTGTAGCGTACAGTTGCAGAAACGCGAGGGAGGACGAACTTGGGCATTCTCAGCTGGATTCTGTTCGGCATTCTGGCCGGGTGGGTTGCTGGCATGTTGTACGGCCGCGGCAAGCCTGAGGGTTGCCTGAGCAACATGGCTGTCGGCATCTTCGGCGCGCTGCTTGGTGGCGCCGTGTACACGCTCATCACCGGGCGGGATTTCACCACCGAGTTCAATCTCCCGAGTTTCATCGTGGCAGTGCTCGGGTCGATCGGCCTGATCGCGATTCTGAACCTTATCAACCGCAATCGCACCGGATTTTAGGCAGGTTGGGGGTGGGCCCTGTGCTACACTTTGTGCTGGTTTCGGTGAGCGTTATGTCATCCATTTCAGCCTGCTGGAGTGGCGATGACCAGACCGATCGGGCCACTTTGGCGCCGAGATTGACTCCAGTTCCGACGCCCCAGGCCTGGGAGGTCATATTCCTTTGATACGTCCGCTTTCCACGCTCTTTGGCTTCTTCAGCCGTGATCTCGGTATTGATCTCGGCACGGCCAACACGCTCGTCTATGTACGTGGCAAGGGCATTGTCATTTCCGAACCATCGGTCGTTGCGATCGACACCAAGACCAAGCGTGCGCTTGCTGTCGGGGTCGAGGGCAAGAAGATGGTTGGAAAGACGCCCGAGAGCATCATCGCCGTTCGCCCGCTGAAAGATGGCGTCATTGCCGATTTCGATACGGTCGAGATGATGCTGCACTACTTCATTCGCAAAGTGCACATGCAGCGGATGATGGCGCCCCATCCTCGTGTCGTCGTTGGGATCCCCAGCGGCGTGACCGAAGTGGAGAAGCGCGCCGCAAAGGATGCCGCCCTCTCGGCTGGCGCCCGCGAGGCCTACACGATCGAAGAGCCGATGGCAGCCGCAATTGGCGCCGGGCTTCCGATCAACGAGCCGGTCGGCAGCATGATTGTCGATATCGGGGGCGGAACAACGGAAGTTGCTGTCATTTCGCTCGGTGGCATCGTCATCAATCACTCTATCCGCGTTGCTGGTGATGAAATCGACGATTCGATCATTTCCTACGCCCGGCGCGATCACAACCTCGTCATTGGCGAGCGCACAGCCGAGAACGCCAAGATCGCCGCTGCCTCAGCCTACCCGCTGGAAGAAGAAATTCGCGTGGTCCTGCGCGGTCGCGACCTGCTAACTGGTCTCCCGAAATCGGTCGAGATCAGTTCGGTGGAGTTGCGTGAGGCGATTTCGGGACCGGTCAATACGATTGTCGAACTCGTCAAAACAGCAATCGAAGAGACTCCGCCCGAGCTCGTCGCCGACATCATGGAGCAAGGCATCACGCTTGCCGGTGGTGGCGCACTACTGCACGGACTCGATCGGCGCCTGCAGAACGAATTGAAGATGCCTGTTGTTCGCGCCGAAGATCCGCTGACCTGTGTCGCTCGCGGAACCGGACGCGTCGCTGAAGCGCTTCATCTGTATGAGCGCGCCCTCGCTGGTGGACGCGAACTTCGCCGCGCCAGTTAGAGTTCCCTGGATCGACGCCCGCGCGCTGATCCGTTCACATTGAGGCCATGTCTTGGGGTCGTCCAGTCTGAAAACCTCATTTCTCCTTGTTGTGCTGTTCATCTTTGTCAGCGTCACGTTCATCGTGCTCGACAACCAGACAGCCCTCAATCCGCTGAAGACCGGTCTGCGCAATCTCGTCAATCCCCTGACCAATTTCGCCAATGACTCGGCAAACGAAGACTCGACTACCGAGGGCGAATGGGAAGCGAAATACAACGACCTTCAGGCCCAGTACGACGCGCTTGAATCCGACTATCAGCGCGCCCTGCAGCAGGTCCAGCAGGTGCAGACGCTCCAGGCGATGCTTGATCTGCGCCAGACCAATCCGGATATCACCCTGCTCCCGGCCAAAGTGATCTCGGTCGATCCCGCCGGCGCGTCCAAGATCATCGTCATCGATCGCGGCTCCGCGGATGGGGTCTCGGTTGGAATGGCCGTCACCGATCCGAACTACTACGTCGGGGTCGTGACGAAGGTTGAGGACCACGCCTCGCAGGTGCTGCTCGCCATCGACTCCTCGCACACAGTCGGCGCCGAACTGGCGACCGATGGCACAACCGCAGCGGAGACCGGCGTTGTCTACGGAATGTGGCAGCAGGGCGGTCGCCTGGAAATGCGGTATGTCGCGGCGTCGGCCAAACTGGAACCGGAGCAGAAGGTGGTCACTACCTGCTCCCCGGATATTCGGACCGCGAACATGCCCTGCGGATTGATCATCGGCAAGATCGGTGCGGAGCCGCAGGTGACCGACCAGGGTGATGTGGAAACGATTCAGGTGATCCCGGCGGCCGACTTTGACAACCTCTCGATCGTTGCCGTCATCACCTCGACGGGGCAGGAATAGCGGTGACCTCTCGAGCGCCTGATGTTCGACTCGGTCTGGCGGTTGCGGCCGCACGCGTGACCACATTTGGACTGCGCAAAACGGGACGCGGCGGCGGGACGGCGACACCCGGCCTGGTTGCTGATTTTCTTGATCCCGGCGTGTTGCGGAAGGTCAGCGATCGACTGCCACGTGGGGTCGTGATTGTGGCCGGCACCAATGGCAAGACGACGACCAGTCGCATGATTGCCGACATTCTCGAGGCGGACGGATCCCGCGTGGTCCACAACCGCTCCGGTTCGAATCTGCTCCGTGGAGTCGTCGCGGCATTTACCGACCAGACCGATTTTGCCGGGAAGCCTCAGGGCGATGTTGGGGTCGTTGAGACAGACGAGGCTGCGTTCAACGAGATCGTCGAGCGCATTCAGCCGCGGGTGATCTTGCTCAACAACCTGTTCCGCGATCAACTGGATCGCTACGGCGAACTGGACACCATTGCCACTCGATGGTCAGCAGTGCTGGGGAGGCTCCCGGCCGAGACGACCGTGGTTGTCAATGCCGACGATCCAACACTGGCCGAGCTCACGCGGGATATCCCCGCCAGGCGCCTCACCTTTGGGCTGCAGGAAACGAAGCATCGGCTGGATCGTCTTCCTCATGCGGCCGATTCTGCGATCTGCCGTCGATGCGGGGCTGATCTGGAGTATCTGGCGCTCTACTCATCGCACCTTGGTAACTGGAAGTGCCCGCGCTGTTCGGCCGCGCGACCGCCGCTGGATATTGTCGGATCGGAGATCGCGCTCGATGGTGTCGATGGGTTGTATCTGACCGTCACCTATCCCGACCAGACAAAGCGAACGGTCACCACCGGGGTTCCGGGTTTGTACAACGCCTACAACGCCCTGGCCGCGAGTGCCGTCGCAGAAGCGATGGGAGTCTCGCGGATTAATGCCGGCTGGGCGCTGGAGCATTTCCGTTCGGCATTTGGACGCATCGAGCGATTCGATCTCAATGGGCGGCACATCACCCTGGCACTCGTCAAGAATCCGGTGGGGTTCAATGAAGTGCTCCGCATGCTCACGAACGATGATGCCGGTCTCTCCACGCCAACGATGATCGTGATCAATGATCGCTATGCGGATGGGCGCGATGTTTCGTGGCTGTGGGATGTCGATTTTGAGATGCTCGGTCCGGGTTCGACCCCGCTGACGACGTCTGGAATTCGCGGGACCGACATGGCCAATCGGCTGCACTACGCTGGTGTCGATGTCGAGCGAATCACATCGCTTGGTCCCGATGCAGGCACCGCCATCGACGCCTTCGTCGGGAGCCTGCCCGAGGGCGGAACGGGCTATATTTTGGCCACTTACACCGCCATGCTGGATCTCCGCGCCAATCTCGCCGATCGCGGTGTTGTCGAGCAGTTCTGGGAGCAATGACCGTGGCGGACAAACTGGTTATCGGCTGGCTCTATCCGACCAAGATGAATATCTACGGTGACCGAGGCAATGTGCTGGCGTTGCGGCAGCGAGGTCTCTGGCGCGGGCTGGATGCGACCATCGTTGATATCGGCATTGGCGATCCCATTCCAGCCAATGTCGATGTCTTCTTCTTTGGCGGCGGCCAGGATCAGCAACAGGTTGCCGTCGCGCGGGATTTGCAGGGCGCCAAGGGCGATACGGTCAAGGACGCGATTGAAACCGGCGCGTCGATACTGTCGGTCTGCGGTGGATATCAGTTGCTGGGCCACGAGTACCGTCCGCATGCGGCTGAGCCATTACCCGGGATCTCGCTCTTCGATGCGATAACCCTGGCCGGGCCGGAGCGCTTCATCGGCAATGTCATTGTCGAGAGTCAGTGGGGCGATCTGGTCGGCTTCGAAAACCACAGTGGTCTGACCAACATCGCCAGCGGTCAGGCGCCGATGGGCAAGGTCAAGGTCGGCCGTGGAAACAACGGATCGGACGGGACAGAAGGCGCGATCTACAAGAATGCGCTGGGTTGTTACCTCCATGGATCGCTGTTGCCGAAGAATCCGGTCCTGACCGATTGGCTGATCGAGCAATCGTTACGTCGGCGCATTCCTGATTTCACCCTTGCATCCCTGCCCGACACCCTGGAGGCACAGGCGCGAGCGACGGCCATGGAACGTGCCGTCGCGACGCGATAGCAGGCGACGCGAGCATCATGTCACGGGTGGTCTATGCGCTGATCATGGTCGCAGCGGCGATCGCGCAGGCCACTGTTCTCCCGAAATTCTGGCCAATCGAGATCCAGCCGGACCTGACCCTCGTATTGCTTCTGGTGTGGTGCATCA
>JAPXRQ010000025.1:0-25480 GCA_033813515.1 Thermomicrobiales bacterium | reverse complement strand
ATACCAAGGAGGAGCGGGTAATCGCGTTTGAACACGGCATCGAGTGCCAGGCGGCCGATACCGGGCCAGGCAAAGATGATCTCGATCAGCGCGGCCCCGGTCACGACATAGCCGAGATTCAGGCCAAAGACAGTGACCGTTGGCAGCAGGGCATTGCGGAGTGCGTACTTGCGAAAGATGCGCGGTTGATGCATGCCGGTGGCGCGAAAGGTCGTGACATAATCTTCGTTTTGCTGTTCGGCAACACTTGATCGGGTGATGCGGAAGAAGATTGGAATCTGGACCAGAATGAGCGTCAGGGCGGGCAGGAAGAGGTGCCAGGCGACATCGAGCCAGTCGCGCAGGCCGGTGTATTCGGCCCGGGGATTGCGCATCCCTGAGGTTGGAAACCAGCCAAGTTTGGACGCGAAAATGATGATCAGTATCAGCCCGAGCCAAAATGCCGGGACAGCGAAGAACGCATAGCTGGCGAAGGACAAACCAACATCGGTGGGGGAGCCGGGTTTGCGGGCCGCGATGGCGCCGAGGAACGTGCCCACGACAAAGGCGATGATTGCGCTGGTCAGGGTGAGAAGCAGCGTGGCCGGCATTCGCTGCATGATCAGATCGAGCACGGGCTGCCGATAGGCGAGGGATTGGCCGAGATTGCCGTGGGCGAGTTGCTCGACGTATCGCCAAAACTGCACCGGGAGCGAATCATCGAGACCCAGGTCTTGCCTGGTCGCTTCGATCTGCTCCTCGGTGGCGGTGTTCATCCCGGCATAGATCCGCGCCGGATCGCCCGGCGCGGCATGAAGCAGGATGAAATTGAGCACGATGGACAGCAGGATTGTCGGGATAATCGTCAATAACTGCCGTCCAACGTACGTTCCCATCGATCAGACCTACTGGGCGATCCGGGTCAGGTTGAAGCGGTTGATGCCCGTCTTGCCGACGCCATCGACGAATGGCAGTCCGCTGACCTTGTCGGCGTACGGGTAGAAGAGCACGACATCCGCCAGCGGCAGGATCGGCTTGTCGGTCGCCAGGATCTGCTGGACCTGCCAGTAGTACGGCGCCCGCTGCTCGACATCGGTCACCTTGCTGCCCTCATCAAGCAGCTGGTCGACTTCCGGATTGCTGTAGCCGCTGCTGTTGACCGCGCCACCGGTGCCAACGCGAATCTTGAGGTTTTCCGGATCCGGGCCCCAGAGTCCGGCAAGCATGTTGATGTCGAACTCGCCCGCCAGCACAGCATCCCCGAAGGCGCCGATCTCGAGAACGGTGATGGTCGTTTCAATGCCGACGTCTTCCAGGTTTTGCTTGATAACGGCCGCGGTATCGTCCCAGTCGGATCCGAAGGTGAAGTGAACGAACTCGACCGAGAAGCGCTTGCCATCGACCAGCGGATAGCCCGCGGCATCCAGTGTTGCTTCCGCGGCGGCCTTGTCAAACGCCGGCACTGCTGCTGCCGGATCCGTATTGGCAGCCCATTCGATGCTCGTGGGGTAGTAGGTGGTGGCTGGCGAACTGAAGCCGCCGAGGGCGAGATCGCAGATTTGCTGTCGGTTGATCGCCTGGCTGAGTCCGGTGCGGACATCCGGATTGCCGGTGATCTCGCGATTTACATTGAACTGCAGGTAGTAGAAGCTCGGGATCGGCACTTCGTCGACCCGGATGCCTTCGGTTTCCTTCAGGGTCGGCACCTGCTGGAACGAGATGCCGCCAACGAGCAGGTCGGTTTCGCCATTCAGGAGCGCCTGGGTCGCGGTATTGGAGTCCGGTGTGATCGGCATAACGATGCGATCGAGATATGGACCCTCGCCCCAGTAATCCAGATTGGCTTCGAGTTCGATCTGCGAACCCGGAGCGTAGCTGACGAACTTGAACGGCCCGGTGCCAATCGGCGACTGGTTGGCCGGATTGGTGCTCCAGTCGGTCCCTTCATAGATATGGGCAGGCAGGATGACCGTGCCGTACCAGCCGATGAAGCTGATCAGCGAAGCCGATGGCTGCTTGAGATTGAAGACAGCCGTGTTCGCATCTGGCGCATCGACAGACGTCACCGCCGAAACCAGACTGTTGGCGGAAGCCGAGGCATTCGCGATGATCTGCTCGAAGGTGTACTTGGTGTCTGCCGATGAAAACGGCTCGCCATCGTGCCAGGTCGCGCCCTCGACGAGATGGAAGGTGATCGAGAGTTCGTCTTCCGAGGTTTCCCAGCTGGTGGCCAGGGCCGGCAGCACGGAGTATTGGCTATCGAGTGTGACGAGCGTGTCGTAGATGTTCAGGGTTGGGACAAACGCATTGTCGTCCACCTGGAAGTTCGGGTTGAACGACAACGGATCGCCACCGGTGGTCACGATAAGGGTTCCGTCGCCACCTTTCGGTCCAGCGGCTGGAGTCTGGGCGCGAACATCGGCCGTGGCAAAGCCAAGCGCGGCTGGTCCGGCCACACCCGCGGCCAGCGCAGCCTGGAGTGCGCCACGGCGGGTGATATGGGTGCTTTCGAGCAGATCGGCGAACAGTCGCTGCTTGCGCTGCTCAACGAGATTCTTGTCCTCAGACATCTGCGCAATCTCCTTGCACGTGTACCAACAAACCAATTGCTACCAAATCAGGAGGCTGCCGATCGTTTGGTGTGGACATATTCCGCTGCAGCCAGCGCGGCGCCCATTTCAACGGCGACCAGTTTCCGAATGGGAACGGTCCGGAATTCGAGATCCGCATCCAATTCCCCTGCCCATTGATCGAACACCTCCTTTGCCCGTTTGTGACCGGCCCGTATCGCCGGTGTGCCGTTGCCAATCCCAATCTCGCCGTCAAGCATGCGAACCATCAGGCCCTGCCAGAGCAGGCGGTAGAACTTGGGCATGACCAGGTTGGAGAAGAGTTCAGCCACGGTGGCAGGCCGATCCATATCGGGATCGGTTCGGGCCCAGTTGCGGGCGGCCTCGACATTGGTGCCCAGTTCCTTGCACCACCAGTGAACCGTCGTCCGGAAGGGAGAATCGGCCGAGAGTTCGGAGGCGATCGAGTCGTACATCTCCGCCATTTCGATCCGGGAGTTCTCACCCAGATCGATGCCTTCCAGCACCGCCTCGCGCCGATTGCGATCGGATTGCGACTGATCCATGACGCGGGGATCGTCGAAGTAGGCAACCTCGGTGACGATACTGAATGTGTTGTAGGGGCGGGCGTAGTCGTTACTGGAAGCGCCGGCATGACCCGCGACCGGATCGCCCCCATGCGCCTCGGTGTGGTCGTAAATCTGGCGGGTGTCGATCATGGGGAAGATGGCCGGGGCGAATGGTTCCAGCCAGGGCACCTCGCCCTCACCGAGATCAAGCGGCAGCCCTTCCCATTCGCCCAGGTCATGCAGCGTCTGATAGAGATCCGGGGCGGCATCGGAGAGGTAGTAGTACAGCCCGCTGAACCCGGCATTGTGGAGGGACGCCATGACCGCTGGTTTGAGATCGTCGATCGCCCGCATGAGTGCCTCGGTCTCGGGCATGGTTTTGTCCCAGTACAGCTTCTTGTAGGAAATCGGGAAGGTCCACTCGACCTGGTCCTTCGACGCCGGGCGATAGAAGTGGCGTGCGTAATTGGTCGGAGTGAATGGTCCGGCGAACCAGGCCTCATTCAGCCGCGTTCCGTCGGGATCAACCGATGCGATCAGATTCCAGGTGTAGTCCATCCCATCGCGCAGGTCGGCATCACGGATCAGCAATCCGGCCAGGTAGTGGAGCATCAGGGCCCCGATCGGCTCGTTCGGGTGTGGGCAGCCGAAGAGCAGCGCGTTCTTCGAGCCGGATCCGATCGTCAGCATCGGGATGGGATCGCCGAGCGTTGATGAGCCGACCCGCTTGATTGAGGAAATGTCGGGATGATCGGCGGCGATTTGGGCGAACGCGGCATTGATTTCGTCGACGGTCAGGAAGCGATCGAAATCGGGGACGTCGGCGACATAGCGCTTGAGGTCGATCATCGTGAGCTCCGGGGCGAAATCCGGGAAGGGGATGCGGCTGAGTTGGTGCCGCAATAATATCACCACCCCGTACGTGTGCAAGATGTGCCTCATAGAAGTGTGCCGTGACATGTTACCGATGGAACGTGCAAGGTTCTTTTGATAGAATCGGTGCTCAGGAGATACCAATGAGTAAAGAGATCGGGCAATCGCTCGGCGACCGCGCGTACGAAATCATCCGCAACGCCATCATCGAATGGGACCTTGAACCAGGCGCCCAGGTGACCGAGTTGCACCTGGCCACGACGTACGATCTGGGGCGGGCGCCGGTGCGGGCCGCGCTGGTCCGCCTCTGTCATGACCACTTGATCGATTCCATCCCCCGCCACGGCTACGTCATCGCCCCGATCACCTTCCAGCATATTCAGGATTCGCTCGGAGTTCGCCTGATCACCGAGCCGGCCATTGCCAGGATCGTCGCCTCTCGCCCCGACCCGGGACTGATCGAGCGGCTCGAAGCGATCAACGATGCGTGTCGCTATGTCGGCGAGCCATACGATGCCCGTGCCCTGCGCTGGGCCAACCGGGATTTCCACCTCTGCCTGGCTGAGGCGACAGGCAATCAGCGGCTGGTCGAGATCGAACGCGTTTCACTCGATGAGATGCTGCGGATGCTGTACATCCCCCGCGTTACCCGCGAGTCCGACACAGTCGAATCCACCTTTGATGAGCACGCCGACATCATCGAAGCGATTCGCGCCCGGGATCCGGATGCCGCGGAGGCCGCCGCTGCCCGGCACGTCGAGCACAATCGCGACAACCTCTACTCGGTGCTGATTCGCAGCGAGACGGTCCGCTCGATCAATCTCGGTGAGCGCCTGGTGACAGCCTAGGCGACCGAGCGTTCCTCGGCAGTGTGGGACGTCAGTATTGCGGTCAATCCGCTCCGATCGGGTCCGGCGGTCCTGGCGCACAAGGCCGATGTCATCGAGCGGAGGGCCTTGCGCTGACCCGGTGTGAGCGCCATCCCCGGCCAGGGTGATCGCTCCAGATCGGCCAGCCGCATGTGCAGCGACCGCTCCGGATGACGCAAGACCTCCAAGGCCGTTTCCTCCGCTATCTGAATCAGGGCGAAATCGGAGCAGCGGAGCGTCTTCATGGCGGAGTCCTGACGGGGGAATGGTCGCAACGGGCGATACCGGTTTCCCCATTCTGCGCCCGGCCGGCGTGGTCATTCGCCGCGATGCTACAGCGGGATGGACACGGCGCGTAGGATGGGTGCATACGCTGGAAAACAAAATCGTGGCTACGCTCGATTGAGACTCGGGAGGAGAGTATGGTGAATTCGGCCAGTGAGACCTTGCGCGTGATTGCCACCTTCAATGAACGGTTCAATGCCCACGATGTCGACGGGGTCATGGCGGTGATGACCGACGATTGCATCTTCGAGAACACCTCGCCCTTCCCGGATGGCGAGCGATTCCAGGGCCAGGCAGCAGTGCGCGCATTCTGGGAACAGTTCTTCGCAGGATCCCCCCACGCTCACTTCGAAGCGGAAGACGAATTCGCGGTCGACGATCGGGCCACGGTCCGCTGGCGATACACCTGGCGCAATGCCGACGGCTCTGAAGGACACATTCGCGGGGTCGATGTCTTCCGCGTCCGGGAGGGTAAGGTCGCCGAGAAACTGGCCTACGTTAAGGGGTGAGCAACCCAAATCCTTGCTGACGATGGATTGCGAGCGGCCACCTGGCACGCAGACACGTAGAGCCGGCCCCACTTCCGAAACTGGCGTAATCCGACTTGTCCGTTTCGGTCATTTGCCATCATTGGATTCACGAATCAGATCCCGGATCACCCAATGCAGCTATGCACGTCAGTCGAATCGAATGGCCTCTGTGACGAGGCTGCTCCATTCAGACCCATCGGACCCCCCAGGATGTCTCGGTTCGCCGAACCGGGTTAAAAGAAACGCCCTTACCAGAACTGGTGCAGCTTTCGCACCAGTCGTGGCTTTAGTTCAGCGGGAGGAGTGACTATTCTTTATTCTCCCACAGAGAGGCATGCGCTTCGTAGGGCGCGGCATCTACGGTAACAGGTCCTCGGGGTTCGAGATCAATATCATCGGAGCACATTTCGAACACCTGCCCCAATCGACGCAATTGCTGGACCATCGGCGTCCGTCGGCCGCTCTCCCAGAGATACACGGTCTGAGGTTGGACTCCGATCTGCAAGGCCAATTCGAACTGCGTCAGACCCCGCTCCTGCCGCAATGTCCGGATCGTTTTCATAATGTACCTAAGTCGCGCATAGCGAATATAACATCTGAACATATTTGCAGGATATTATAACAGCTGTTATAGTAACTCGGGATTCCCCACCGGACACCGTGACTCTCTTGGGCCGCAGTCTTCCGTTCAGTTCACCAAGGAGCACCTCTGTGTCACAAGGACGTATCAGCTCTCTTCGCGCCGACAAGGGATTCGGATTCATATCTGAGGGCAAGTCGAGTTCGGGAGACGTGTTCTTTCACCGCTCTGCCGTAGTCGGGGCAAGTTTTGACGATCTTAGGGAAGGTCAGGAAGTCACCTTCCAGACCCAGCCTGATTCACGCGATGCCTCCCGTGTCCGCGCTTCCAATGTGCAATTGGTTCAAGTCACCTCTGATCTCGCGCAGTGACCAAGGCGGACGCTGGTCCGAATAGCCGGGGGCGCGCGAATCGTCAATCATCTTCAGTGCGCCCCTTGCCCACCATTAGGCCTCGTCCCGAGCCGATGGCCAATATTGACCAGGAGCAAATCCGCCTGGCGCGGGAGAATCGCCTGCGCGTGGCGTTCCTTGCAACCAAGGGGAATACCATGTCGATGTGGTTGGTCCAGTGTTCTACGATCCTGTCTGGCGACGACGAATCAGACTGCAATAGCACCCCTGATTGATTGGAGTGCGATGCGCTTAAGAGCAGCCATTTTGATCGTGCTGCACGCGGGTTATCAACAATTGAGACGGCCCGCACCTTATTGAGCTCAGATTCGCTGATATTGTTCAATTGCGGCTGAAACAGTGCAGTGAACGGCGAGGCCTCGAAACGGTCTTGCTACCAGGCGCACCCGCTCGATACCGATGCCAACGATTGAATCGGAGACACTGTCGACTATGGCAGCCTATAGCACAGTATCTGCCTGACGAGACAATAGAGCTTGTCCTTCCAACTATAGAGTCGATTGCCGTTCCTCGCTCGTCGCTCCGACACTCTCGGCAGGTACGTCTCCGTTCCCGAATCTTCCCCTCGCTGTCCTCGAGGGAGGTCGACTCACTCGCTGTCGTATTCGGATCAGATCAGGCCGTACAGAAGCGTTCGAATCTCCAGGAGCACGGTACCTTGAACCACAAGAAACCTGTGACCGTACACCCTGCTGAAGGGCCAAGGGGCTGGACGATCTTTCAGGGCCGACCTTTTGCACTGGATAAATGGCAGATCGTTTCTGCCATTTATCCGAAGGGCATCAAGGGCTGGTTCTCTTGCATTGATATTGACTTTGCTCCGTCGAGAAATGCGCAGATGCATTTAGCTCTATATACCATCCGCGGTGAACTACATCAGTTTGATATAGAAATCACCGTCGCGATCACAGATGCCCGACGTTGGGAATTTAAGATTTCGGACTAACGCTCTATAGGTCGGAAATGGCGACGTGATGACTCCGCCGGAGACATCCTCCCACCTGATTGCCCTGCAGACCCCGAGTACGGTAAGTCACCAACCGAACATCCGATCGGCTGTCAGCGTTTGCTGAACAAAGTCGCACCGAGTCATTCCACCTGGTGAACGCAATCATGGGGTCACGCGCGCTGCCAGGTCGAGGAACATCCGCGTTTGTTAGTACAAGTCCCCGACGCAAAACCGCGGTCATTCTGTGCTGGCGGCAGCAAGTTCGGCGGTGTAGAAGCTGATCACTGGGGCAGTAGCTCTCATAATATCGTCATAAAACTGGGCCATTGTTGCAAAGTGAGCATGCTGAGAATGTCGGCCATCCTTTGCCGCTTCGGCATACCATTCCCGCTGATCAGCGATATGCCTGATGTAATTGTTCAAGGCGAGTCTAACGGAATAGGCGCGATCAACCATGCGAGTTGGCGATCAGGGATAGGAGCGCGCGCTGAATGCCCGTAGATGGCAACACCAGGTCCGGTCGCAGCGGCAGATCAATTGGCTTCATAGTGACCCAAGATTGCATCGAGTCCCTTGTCGCTTACTCCGTCAACAGTCAGCATCAGGATGATGGCACTCTTGGTCAGAAGTGGTTTCATACCATCTATGCGAATCGTTTCACGGTTCTCCAGAACTGCCTCGAAGATGCCGTGGAGGAGCGCAACCCGCAACACGGCAGGATGCACCCGTTGCTGTGAGTCCTCTACTGTGTCGGAGAAGGTTGATTCGATCAAGTTGTCAACCCTTTCAATCCGGTGCGGCGAGTTATTTCAGCGAGGTCCCAAAGATGTTGATCACGAAGCAGGGCCACCATAGTCTGGTACCGATAGGTCGATTCCGAGCCATCCGGGCGCGGAATGGCGCGCGTGAGTCCGAGAAATGGATTCGATGTGTGCATGTTCGGGCTCTTTCTTGAGATGCAATACCGACCCCTGATGAGAAGGCGCGTCGGCGAAGCACTTAGTATTGCGAGAAGCGGATCGGAGCGAGCCGTAGTGAAGAATGAAAGTTCGGCTTCTCTTCAAGAGTTGTGAGGCAGTGGTGTCGGTTTCACCGTGGGGGATATGTCTTGTGGTGTACCTTGTAGTAATTATACCACGACATGCGGACTGGCTTTGAAGGATGGCCGTAGTTGATTTCGCATGGACACAAATGCCCCGGTCATTGCTCGCTGCACCTGGTTGAGTGCCTTCGCGCCGTCAGTACTCGCAGAATTGGCAAGAACTCGGACGGAATTATCCATTGCCAGTGTTCCATCGCGATTTGGTTGCTGAGAGTTTGCCACTGCCTCTCGTCGAGTTTCTAGGGCATTCGATTCAGAAGCGTCTACCTGGCGAAATCGTGATGCTCCAACCTGCAAGGTCCGCCCAGCGAGCCGAGGACATGCGCGTGATCCATCTGCTGCTCGAACGGCAACTGGTGATTCTCCTCGCACGTTCCCCTCAGCAGCGAGGTGCTGACAGAGCAACTCTCCGTAAAGCCAAGGGAATCGTGCAACTTTCGGGGATCGATCCATCAGTATCTGCTGCAAGACAACCGTTCCGAGATCGCTGCGGCTTTTTTTGAGACAGCTACCGAGTTGTCAATTGCCAGCTTGGAGAACCCAGTGGGCATCATTTGTGACTCGGCCCCCATCGCGCGACGACCGATGTTCAAAGTAAGTCGGCTGACAATGCTGTTTCCAATCACAAAGGCAGACACAGGTTGGCGTTGTCTCCGAGGCCCGCCCGGAAAACTGCGGATTGGGGTAGGCTGGGGGGACGAATCCATCCGCCTAACTCCTGGAGCATCTCCCCATGTCCGCCCGTCAGATCCGATTCTCCCTGGTCCTTGGTCAACGCTTGCCCTGGCCCGTCCTGCAAGCCAACGCCATGGCGACCGAGGCATTCGGGTTCGATGGGCTGTATCTGGTCGATCATCTGCTCGGCCGGCTCGATGTCCGCGAACCAACCCACGAGGGATACACCGCGCTCGGGGCCATCGCCGCAACCACGACTCGGGTCCGGTTGGGGCTGATGGTTGCCGGCAATACGTACCGCAATCCGGTCCTTCTTCTTAAGCAGGCAATCACGGTCGATCACATTGCGCGCGGTCGGGTCGATTTTGGCGTCGGCGCTGGTTGGGCGGAGCGGGAGCACGAGGCGTACTCCTTCGAGTTCCCCTCAGCCGGCGAACGGGTCGATCGTTTCGCCGAGGCGCTGGCGATCTGGAAATCGCTCCAGCACAACCAGCGGACAACCATCATCGGCGATCACTACCAGGTGATCGATGCCCCGCTCGAGCCGAAATCGCTGCAGGGTGCGCTCCCCGTCCTGATCGGTGGCACCAAACCGCGCATGCTGCGTCTGGTTGCCGAGTACGCCGATATCTGGAACGGCGGCGGCAATCCGGATGAAGCCGGCGCGCTCAACCGACAACTAACCGAGATCTGCGAGGCGGCCGGACGCGATCCGGATGCGATCGAGCGGAGTGTCAGTCCGGCGCTCAACCTGCTGGAATCGACCGATGCCTTCCGGGCCGGGGTCGATGCGTACATTGCGGCCGGCTTCACGCACATCACCCTGCCTTGGCCGCGCGAGGATGCCGAGGTCCACGTGCTGCAGGACATCGCCGCCTTGCATTTGCAGGATTACCGGCCAAATCCGCCTGCGCCCGATCCATTCGACGAATCGACCCACCACGTTTCGACCGCCAGAGGACTGCACGACTACGGCTATCCGCCGCGCGAGGGTGGCGATCTGACCCTGGTCCGGGAGACGCTTGGTGAGCATTCCGATTGGCCGCTAATCGTCTACCTGGCGGAACGACCGGAGACCGTGGTTCCACCGGAAGAGATCCGCGCCGCCCTGCCGTACGAAGATCATCGCGCAATCTCGCTGGCCTTTGCCGCACTTGGTGACCGTCTTGCCTCACGTGGTATCCGCCGGATCTGGATCGAAGGGCCGCGCGGCTGGTCGATCGAGCGGGATATCGCCGCAGTTATCCTGGCTGACTGACGAGGGAACAGGCGATGGCAACCGGGCAGGAGCCGTGCATCGAGGATTACGCGCTACTGGGCGATCTGCAGACGGCGGCGCTTGTCCATCGCTCCGGCTCGATCGACTGGACCTGCTTTCCCCGCTTCGATTCTGCCGCCTGTTTTGCAGCGATGCTGGGCACCCACGAGAACGGTCGCTGGCTGGTCGCCCCGTCTGGCACGGTGATTTCGAGCGAGCGGCGCTACCGGGGCCATTCGCTCATCCTCGAGACCGTCCACACCACCGCATCCGGCTCAGTCCGGGTCATCGATTTCATGCCGCCGCGGGGTGAGGCTCCCGATATCGTCCGCATCGTGGAAGGCATCGATGGCGAGGTGGCAATGACCTCCGAGCTGATCATCCGCTTCGATTACGGCCACATCGTCCCCTGGGTCCATCGCATCGATCACTCGCTGCTGGCGGTGGCCGGACCGGACGCGATCTGCCTGCGCACGCCGATCGAGACGCACGGCGAATCGATGACGACAGTCTCCAACTTCACCGTCCGCAAAGGCGAGCGCATCCCGTTCGTGCTGACCTGGTTCGAGTCGCACCGCGATTTGCCCGATGAAGTCGATCCGGAAGAGGCCCTGACCGAGACCGAGGAGTTCTGGGAGGAATGGGATGATCAGATCCGAACCTTCCCGGTCTGGGATGCGGAGATTCGGCACTCGCTCTTCGTCCTCAAGGCGCTGACCTACGCCCCGACCGGCGGAATCGTCGCCGCGCCGACCACCTCGCTCCCCGAGAAGATCGGTGGCATTCGCAACTGGGACTACCGCTACTGCTGGCTGCGCGATGCCTCCCTGACCCTGATCGCCATGCTCAATGCCGGGCAACGCTCCGAAGCAGCGGCCTGGCGGAATTGGCTGATCCGCGCGATTGCGGGCGATCCCGCCCAGCTCCAGGTGATGTACGGCATCGCCGGTGAACGCCGCCTGACCGAATGGGAGATCGACTGGCTGCCGGGATTCGCGGGCTCGGGTCCGGTCCGAATTGGCAATGCCGCCTCGACCCAACTGCAGCTCGATGTCTACGGTGAGGTGCTGAATGCGATGTACCTGACCGAATCGGCCGGGGCGGATGGATCGAAGGACGCCTGGGCCGTGATGCGGGCGATGCTGCGCTGGCTGGAGACCGGATGGACCGAGACCGACAACGGCATCTGGGAAGTCCGCGGTCCGCAGCGGCACTTCACGCACTCCAAGCTGATGTGCTGGGTCGCGTTCGATCGGGGCATCCGCATGTGCACCGAGTTCGGACATAGCGGACCCGTCGATCGCTGGAAGGTGATTCGGGATCAGATCCGCGATCGCATTCTTGACGAAGGCTGGAGCGAGGAGAAGCAGGCCTTCACCCAGTATTTTGGCGGTGAGGAACTGGATGCTTCGGTCCTGATGATGCCGATCATGGGCTTCCTGCCAGCCGATGACAGCCGCATGATCTCGACCATCGATGCGATCGAGCGGGAACTGACCGTCGATGGGTTGCTCCTCCGCTATCGGCCGCTGGAAGTTGGCGTCGATGGGCTACCGGGGGATGAGGGCGTCTTCCTGGCCTGTTCGTTCTGGCTGGTGCAGGTACGGGCGATGCAGGGCCGGATCGAGGCGGCGACTTCGCTCTTCAGGAGATTGCTGCGGCTGCGGAACGACCTCGGTCTGTTTGCGGAAGAGTTCGATCCCACGGCGGGCCAAATGGTAGGAAACTTCCCGCAGGCGTTTACGCATCTTGCTCTGGTCGATGCCGCTTTGGCGTTGGCCGGACAGGATGCTCACGAGATCATCGCAACAGGAGACTGACCATGCCCATCGTTTTCGGAGCCGTCGTTCCCCACGGTTGGACCCTGATTCCGGAACTCTGCGAGGACCCGGGCACGACGCCTGAGGTCCGCAAGGCGATGGTCGAGTTCGGCAAACGCTGTGCGGCGACCAGACCGGACGTTATCGTCATCGCTGGTCCGCACAATGTCCGTATCGATGGCTTCGTCGCCCTGGCCGGGAGCGGGCGCGCGGCCGGAACCCTCCATTACCAGGGCAACACGGTCGAGATGAACGTCCCGATCGATATCGCCCTGACCGATGCCATCGCCGCTCTCTGCCGCGAACGCAGTGTGCCGGTCGCGACCTGGGGATATGCCGGCAATCAGCGATCGGAGAGCGGGGCGCCGATGGACTGGGGCATTCTGGTGCCGCTCTGGTTTCTGGGCAATGATCAGAATGTGGCTGGCTCGGGCGATGTGCTTGCTCCGAAACCGGCCAGCGATCCCAATCCGCCGATCGTCCTCATCAACCCATCCCGGGCGCTCCCGCTCGAGGCATTGGTGCAATTCGGCGAGACCGTGGCCGATGCCGTGGCTGCGGACGGCCGGCGGGTGGCATTCATCGCCTCCTGCGACTGGGCCCACGCGCACGAAGGCAGCCGGTACGGAACGCATCCCGACGCAGCGGTGGTCGACGGATTGGTGCTGGAGGCATTGCGAGCCAGCGATCCGGGTCGGCTGATCAGCCTGGAGCCGCAGCAGATCAAAAACGCGGCCATCGACGGCCTCTGGCAGGCATTGATGCTGGCCGGCGTGATGAACAAGGCGCCTATGACGGGCGAACTGCTGAGCTACGAAATCGAATCCCTCTCCACAGTAGGCATGGCCGTGGCGACGTACCTGCAGGTTTGAGGGCGGAACGGATAGATTCCGACTCGGTGCCGTCAAAAAGCGGAAGCACTCTGATGACTCCAGCATGAGAGTTCAGGGTCCGGGCAGTCAAGGGGCGATAGTAAACTTCTCGTGAGTTTCAAAGGGACATAATGGCAAACCCCTTGTAGCGCCTCGCCGTCAATGCTCATGCTGCCTCGGCGGCTCGATCCACAGGAAGTAAGCGACCGATCGTGACATCGAGTGAGCGACAGTCGAGACGACCGGATCTGTTTGCGTGTGCCGCGCTAACGCTTCTCTGCCTCGCGTACTGGTTTGGATCGTTCGTCCACGGCACTGGACTTGCTGACTGGGATATTGTCAGCTTCTATCTCCCCTGGTACTCCCACATGGGTGAATCGCTCCGAAATCTGGATATTCCAGGTTGGAATCCGTACATTCTGAGCGGCACGCCCTTCGCTGGTGACCCGCAATCTGGCTGGTGGTATTTCCCTGCGATGGTGCTTTTCACAGCCCTTCCGGCCACCTCAGCGTTCAAGGCTCTCATCCTTTTTCACTTTTTGCTCGCGTCATTGGGCATGTACATTTTTGCCCGCCTTCTTGGAATCGGGGCAATCGGAGCATTCGCGGGGGCTATTGTTTTCGGCATTTCCCAGAATGCTGGAATCGCATCCTGCTGCACCATTCATTTGCAGTTGGCTCCCTGGCTTCCCGTCGCGCTCATCGGCATCGAACTTAGTCTGAAGCAAGATCGATGGTCAAAACGGCTTCCCGGGCTCAGTCTCTCCGCAGTTGCGATAAGTCAGATCGCTGCAGCGTGGGTCGGCCAGGGCATGTATTACGCACTTCTGGTCGTTGGAACCTATTTTGTGTGGCGATCTCTCCTGATGCCGTTGGTAAAACGGAGTGCGCCACGAAAACAACTGGCGTCGACACTCGGCTCTGGAGCGATCACGTTCGGGCTCGGCTTCATGCTTGCGGCGGCAGGGCTTCTGCCGAGGCTCGACGTGGTCCGGCGGAGTTTTGTTGGATCGGACACATACAAAGGGGAAATCAGACCGCCAGCGTGGGGCACGGATTGGTTTCACGTTGTTGAAATGCTCACGCGGTTTCGATGGGATTGGTATCCGTTTTATATCGGAGGAGCCGCACTCGTCCTAACTCTCATTGGAGCGGCGGCGAGTCTGGAAATGCCGAGGCTCCGGTATTTCGTGGCAATCTGGTTGATTGTTGCGGTGCTTCCTGTGCGGGATACGCCGATCCAGCGATTCTTCTACCTACTGCCTGAATTCCAGAATCTGCACATGCATGATCCGAAACGGATTCTCGTTGTGCTCCCGCTGGCAACAGCCGCGCTTGTGGCTGGCGGGGTTCACGGTCTTCAATCGCAGCTTCAGTATCGTCGAGTTCGATTGGCCGCTCCGGTTCTGGCTCTTGCCACCTTCACGTACTGCTTCTTCAATTGGCACCGCTACTGGTCAAAACCGAACCATGAGGACTACATCATCGCCGTATCGGCTGTGGCTACTGCAATCGTACTCATTGCTTCGGATCGAAGAAAAAGCCATCTGTTGCAATGGGTCGGCGTCGCCATACTGATAGGTGCTCTCATTTGGGATCCGGCCGGAATGGCATTTCGAAAGTCGTTGGGAACTCCTTACGATCATCAGATGCAGCAGACAGTTGACATACTGGCGTCAGGCAACCAATCAGAAGGTTCGAGTGCATTCCTTAAGGCACTTGACGCTGAAGTTGGACCGTTTCGTTATTTTGGCTTTGTCGGACCAAGTGGAGAAGAGTTTCAGGCTCACGAGTTATTTGCGCGGGATTGGGTCGCGCCGCTGCTCATTAACAATCGCGCGATGCGGTTGGGGCTCTACGATGCGCAGGGGTACGATCCGGCCCAACTCAACTCATATCTCGAGTATTTCGCGATCCTCAATGGATTCCGTCGGGACTATCACGAGGCACTTGTCTATCGACAGGGAGTGGGATCTCCCCTTCTTGATATGCTCAATGTCGAGTATGTGATTGTTCCTGTCGATGAATCGCTGTACCCGGATGCGGAGGGGGCACTTCGCCTTCCTTCCGACTATGCATTGGTATACGAGGATTCGACGGCTCGCATCTACCGGAACCCCAATGCATTGCCACGTGCCTGGACGGTTCATGAAGTTCAGTCAATGTCAGCTCTGAATGCACTGAATGCATTGGCGCAAGGAACTGCCGACCCGCGCAAAACGGCACTCGTGGACAATGCGATCGTGTCAGTGCAGCCGCTCGCCGAGGGAACGATTGACAGGGTCGAAGTGACGACATACCAACCAGACTCGGTCGAGATCTCTGTGAGCGCCGGTTCTGATGCCATGCTCATACTGGCCGATGTCATGGACTCAGGTTGGAATGCCACAGTCGATGGCGATAAGGTTTCGATTCTTACCGTCAATGGGCTGCTCCGCGGAGTGGCGGTGCCGGCCGGTACACACACCGTCCATTTTGAGTATCAGCCTGCATCGCTCACCATTGGCGTTCTTGTTTCATCGATTGCCGCCCTTGCAATGGTGACCCTCCTCGTTCTGTCTGCGGCCCTCAATTGGAACAAGCAATTACCGGAATCTCATGTCTGAACGGCTTCGAAAATTGTTTCAGACATCAATACGGAGTGATGTCATCGCCATCCTGGCCATCCTCGGTGCGACGGCAGTTTTCTCCTGGCAGCGTTTTTGGTTCTGGAACGGGCTGGATTATCTCGATATTCCGACATTCTATGCACCCTGGTACGCATTCCTTGGCGAACAACTGAGATCGCTCACGCTCCCAGGCTGGAACCCGCACCTGTTCAGTGGGACGCTCTTCGCCGCAGATCCTCAATCCGGCTGGTGGTATTTCCCGGCGATGGTTTTCTTCACCTTCTTGGACCCGGTTGACGCCTACATCTGGATGATCGTGTTTCATCTCCTGCTGGCTGGTATCTCCACATACATCTTTGCGCGCATGATTGGGTGTCGCCCAATTGCGGCGTTCGTCGCCGCATTCTGCTACGAGTTTGGGCCGCTTTCGAATCACATAAGCTGCTGTCTCATTCATGTCGAGCTTGCAACGTGGATTCCTTTGTCACTCATCGGAGTCGAACTCTCGATCCGAGCAGAGGACTTTTGGGGACGCCTTCGCGGCTGGCTGCTATGCGCATTCGCAGTCAGTCAGATTTTTGCCGGTTGGGTGGGCCAAGGTTCCTACAACGGAGCCTTGCTGATCGGCGCGTACCTGGCTCTTCGCACGTTGACTGTTTGGCTGCCACGGAGTTCTCGGATATTGGCGTTCTCACGTGCTGCTATGGCGTGTGCCGTCACATTTGGACTTGCGCTGAGCTTTGCTGCGGCCGGACTGCTGCCGAGATTGTTCCTGCTTCGCGAGTCCAATGTTTCCGGAGGCGAGTACACAGGCCACGGAACTGTCGACTACGCCCTCGGTTGGACTGTGCCCGAAATGCTCGACAAGCTTTTGAGCGATGGGAACGGATACTTTACGGCCCTTTACTATGTCGGACTGTCAACCGTTGTCCTCGGTCTCTGTACGTTGCCCAGATTGACCAGAAGTTTCCACGTGGCGTTCTTCTGGAGTGTGGTTGTTCTCACCTCGATCCTCTCACTCGAACGCATAACACCCATTCATCGACTCTTCTACTTGCTGCCTCGATTCGAAACCCTCCACGAGCACGTTCCCATGCGAATTCTCGCAATCCAATGGATAGCGGTCGCGATGCTTGCTGGCCTTGGTGTCGAATACTTGTACCAACACAGGCGGAGTGTCTCGCCCAGGGTGATGGCCTCGCTCGCTGGCGTGCCACTTCTGGCGTTGATTCTGTACTTTGGCTGGGACGGCCATGACTTAAGTGGTTGGTCGGTCGCTGCTACTCTCGCGCTGCTTGCCGTGATCGTTCTGATAGCAAAGTCTCCAGCCCCACAGATTGCGCGCCTGGTGGTAACCGCCCTATTGATTCTCATAGTATGGGAGCCCGCCGGCCGGCACTTTATGGAAGCGGTGGGCTTCGGTGAGCCAAATCCGGTTCTTTGGCAACCGCCCGACGGGATAAGTAGAGAGTCAGTGGCGGAGAATCTCAGTTCCACCGATCCAGGTGGAGCTGGTGAGTTCTTGCAATCAATGGCGGAGAAATATGGCCCGTTCCGCTACTTCGGCTATGACAGCGACCTTCAGGTGTACCGTCCAGGACTGCCGTCCACATATCGGGAGTGGTTTTATTCGCCTCGAGCACTGGATCTCCTGATCAATGCCAGGGCCATGGGTTTGGGCCTGTACGACGTCCAAGGCTACAATCCCGTGCAATTACTCTCATATGTCGAGTTCATGAATGCGCTCAACGGGCAAGAGCAGAATTATCATGATGCCCAGATACTCCGAGGTGGCTTGTTCTCGCCTCTGCTGGATTTGCTCGGTGTACGGTACATCGTTGTTCCCGCAGTGATTCCGCCGGGGCGACCCGATCTCCTCCATCTCTCGCTTAGATACCCGACGGTTTTCCAGAACGGATCTGTACGAGTGCTGGAGAACCGTTCGGCTCTGCCCAGGGGCTGGTTAGCGTCCGATGTCATTGAGTTACCTGCCGACCAGCAGATTGCTGCCATAAAGTCTCCAGTTTTCGACGTGCATCAAGATACCGTCGTTGCACCCGGTTTGCCGACAAATGTTGCGGATCTTGCAGGGGATGGTCAGGGAACCGTTGATTCGACGATGGTCAATGCGAACACGTTACAGATTCGAGTCGAGGTTGATCATGATTCGATTCTGGTAGTTAGTGAAGTCAATGCTTCAGGATGGAAAGCCTATGTGAACGGGTCCGCGTCACAAATCGTACAAGCGGACGGGATTTTTAGAGCGATTGTAGTACCCGCTGGAACTAGCTTGGTTGAGTTTCGATATGAACCAGTGTCACTCCGAATTGGAGTTTGGATAAGTTTTGTATCTTATCTTTTGTCCATCGTTTGCTTTGCTGTCCAATTTATAGTGAAGAGGCGGACTGTCCTCCGAGACTTGTTGCACCCAAAAGCGGCTCTGAACCAGATTTGAACAAGATCTTGGGACGAGCGTGCAACGGCCGGCAGCGTTGATGAACAAGGCACCAATGACCGGCGCCGTCCTCAACTACGAAACAGGTTCCGGCTCCAGCTGCGGCATGGCCGTGGCAACGTACTCGCCGCGGTAACCGATCAGACAGGAGTTACAGGGTCAGTTTGATTGAGCTTCACTAGACGTAGACTTGGATGCGGACGGCGCCGGAACGGCTGCTCTGTTTTGCTCGAGTCGAGACGCGGGCCAACTGCCGTAGGGGCTAGATGCGCTCGCCCGAATGCTGCCTGCAGACCGGTGTCAGGACCAGGGACCGGTTCGCGAAACTGACAGCGGATGGCCGTGGTCTCTACCACTATCATCGTGGCCGAGACCTTTCGGGCGAACGCAGTTAGCCCCTACAAATAATCGCCGACCGAGACCATCGCGTTGGATGCCATATTAATGTGGTGGTTCCGAAAAGTCGTTTCCCCGCTCAGGTCTCGGTGTACCGGCGCAGCGTGTCGATCAACCCGGATTTGGCTTCGAAGCCTATGCCTGGGATGTCCGGCAGGCCGACATAGCCATCCTCGACTGCGATGTCGTCGGCAAACCCTCCGTAGGGCTGAAAGACGCCGGGATACGATTCGTTGCCGCCCAGGCCGAGCCCGGCCGCGATGTTCAGCGACATCTGATGCCCACCGTGCGGCACGATCTGCCGGCGCGACCACCCGTTGGCCTCAATCATCTCGATCGTGCGCAGGTATTCGACCAACCCGTACGAGAGCGCGCAATCGAACTGCAGGATGTCGCGATCGGGCCGCATCCCGCCGTACCGGATCAGGTTGCGGGCATCAGGCATCGAAAAGAGGTTCTCACCCGTTGCCATCGGGCCGTCATAGTGATTGGCCAGTTCGGCCTGGAGCGCGAAATCGAGCGGATCGCCTGCTTCCTCGTACCAGCGCAGGTTGTAGGGGGCGAGCGCTTCGGCATACGCGATCGCCGTCGGGAGATCAAAGCGACCATTGGCATCGACCGCCAGCGATTCGCCCGATCCGGTGATGGCAAGGACGGCCTCGATCCGGCGCAGGTCCTCGGTCAGGTCCGCCCCGCCGATCTTCATCTTGACCGTGGTGTAACCGAGATCGAGATAGCCGCGCATTTCGTCCTGCAGCGCGGCCAGATCCTTGCCCGGCGCGTAATAGCCACCGGCGGCGTAGACCCAGATGCGCTCGTCGATCTGCCCGTCGCGATAGCGATCGGCCAGCAGGCGATAAAGCGGCACCCCGGCGATCTTGGCAGTTGCATCCCAGACGGCCATATCGATGGTCCCGACTGCCACCGAGCGCTCACCGTGTCCGCCCGGTTTCTCGCCGGTCATCAGGATGTCCCAGATGCGGTGCGGATCAAGATTGTCGCCGGCGTTGGTGAGGAGCGCGGCGGGATCGGCATTGCGGAGGCGGGGTAGAAAGCGTTCCTGCAGCAAGCCGTGGGGCGCATACCGGCCGTTAGAATTGAACCCGTAGCCGATCACGGGTTTGCCATCCGCGCCGATGACATCCGTGATGATGGCAACGACCGCGGTGGTCATCGTGCTGAAATCGATATACGCGTTCCGAATTGCACTGTTCATGGGCGCCGCGGCAGCCCTGATTTCGACGATACGCATGGCGAGTTCCTGGAGAGGCGAACAAACACGCCCGCCCGGACGTTTCAACAGACAACGACGCATTGCATCCCGGAGGGGACAAGCCAGATGATCGCACGAGTTCGGCAGATGATGATGGCGTCGGTTGCGCTGCTGATGGTGGCGCAGATGGGCATCGGACTTGCTCCGGTTTCGGCCCAGAGCGAAGCGAAGGATCAGGCCGAGGCGACGCTCATTCTCTACTACTCGGCGATCGATGCCTACGATTACGAGACCGCCTGGAACCAGCTGTCGAAGGCCTGGCAGCAGAAGCAGCCGCTGGACGAATTCATCGACGGATTCACGAACACGGCCGTGGTCGGCATCAGCATCGGCGATGTCCGGCTGGTCTCGGATGACTTAGTGATCGAGGTTGATCTGACCGCCTGGATGAACGATGGCACGATTGAGGGGTACACCGGTTCGTACATGCTCGGCAAGGAGGGCGGCGATTGGCGGATCGTCGCCGCCACCATCACCGAGGTCGATTACGATGCCCCGCCGACCCGCCTGTGCACGCTCGATGATCTCTCGTTTTCATTCGGCGATTGGGATCCGGCCATGGGCAATCGCTACGGCAATCTGATCGCGACTGGCAAGTCCGAGGATCGCTGTGTGCTCGGTGGCGTGCCGCGGATCTCGGTCGTCATCCCAGGCGCGAAGTCGCCGATCGCGGTTTCGACGGGAGAGGCTGGTGCGCCGCCGCAGGTGATGCTGATGGGCAAGGGGGTTGAGGTCGTCGCGCCGATCCGTCTGGCCAACTGGTGCGTGGAGGATGGCGAATCGCTGCTGATCTACGTCGAGGTGCCCGGCGATACCTGGAAAGCGGAAGCCGGCGACGAAACCGACCTCTCGATCCCGCCCTGTCTCGGCGATCCGGAAGAGCCGCTCTTCACCGCCCAGGGCTTCCAGGATCCATTCGACATCACCGACAACTGATAACTGACTACCGCTAACTGGAGACTGACGAATGGCAAAAGTCGTAGCAACCTCAATCGATATCGATGCTCCGGTTGAGGCCGTCTTCTCGATTGTCCGCAATCCGTTCATGCACCCGAAGATCGATGGCTCCGGTACCCTCAAAGCCGATGTTCAGGGGCCAGAGCAGCTGGTTCTGGGCTCCGAGTTCATCATCGATGTGCACCAGGGGATGTCCTACCCCACGGTGAACGAGGTGATCGAGTTCGAAGAGAATCGCCTGATCGCATGGAAACATGTCGGTCCGCAGGCTTGGCGGTACCGATTCGAGCCGCTCGGTGACAACACGACCCGCGTCACCGAAGAGTTCGATTACAGCCGGTACGGTCCGTTTGCCATTTTCGCGAAGTGGTCCTTCGGCGGTCACGAAAAGGCGATGAAGGCGACCCTGGTCAAGCTCAAGGCACTTGCCGAAGGTGAACAGGCCGCCTGACCGTGCTGCTGCGCGCGTTCGGCCGGGCGCTCCGGGAGACATTCGACAATCTGCTCCCGTTCTTCGGGATCAGTCTGCTCTGGTGGGCATCGGCTCTTCTCTTAATCACCGCCCCCGGTGGCACCATTGCCCTCTTTCAGGCCACCGACCCGTTTACCGCCCCTGATCCAGATCAGTCCCTCTCCTGGCGCTGGATTGCTTCGGTGCGGCAGAACCTCGTGCGCGGCTGGATTGTCGCGGTCGCGATCGGGATCCCGGCGCTGGTGTTGATCAGCAACATCGCCCGGTACAGCGGCTCCGGCAGCCGATTCGGCCTCTTCACCTTGCTGTGGATCGCGCTGCTCCTGCTCGTCCTGGCCGCGGCTGGCATTGCCAGCTCGCTGATCGCCACGCGGGATGTCCCGGTCGGCCGGGCGCTCAAGATGGCGGTCGGACTGACCCTCGCACATTGCCTGCCGATGCTACCTGGCCTCGTCCTCCTCTGGCTCTTTGTCGCGCTGGGCGGTGTGCTGGTCATTCCGGCGGTGATGTTCGTGCCGCCGACCGTGGCCCTGACCTTCAACTACCTGGTCGCGCTCATGCTCGGCGAGGATCTCCCCGATCCCCTCGAGCCCACCGAGGAACGCGAAGCCGAACTCGCCGCAACCCAACCCGGCCCCTACTCAACAAATTAGTCTCGGCACAGGGGCGAACCGAGCTACGTTCGAGGCGGCTAACACTAACACTATCCCTAACCCTAACTCAGCCCTTGATGCCGCTGCTAACCTGTCCCTCGATAAACCAGCGCTGGAAGATGATGTAGAAGATTGCCATCGGCACAGTCGTGATCACGGCGATCGCCATCATCGTCGGCCACTCCGTGTAGTTCGCCTGACGGAAGTAGGCTAGTCCAAGCGGCAGCGTATAGAGGTCGGGCCGGCTGATGAAGATGAGCGGCTCCAAAAACGCATTCCACGCCCCCTGGAAACTGAAGATGGCCAGCGCGGTCAGGGCCGGCATCGCATTGGGCAGGATCACCTGGGCAAACATCCGGTAGCGACTTGCCCCATCAACGCGCGCCGCCTCCTCCAGTTCAACCGGTATCGACTCGAAGAACTGCTTCATCAGGAAGATGCCAAATGCATCGGCCATGAACGGAACAGTCAGCGCACCGTACGTGTCGATCAGGTGCAGTTGCTTGAGGATCAGGAACTTCGGCACGATCGTGACCATGCCCGGCACCATCATGGTCGAGAGCACCAGCAGGAAGAGCAGATTCCGCCCAGGGAATTGCATCCGCGCAAAGGCATATCCGGCCAGACTGGCGGTGAATGCCCGCGCGATCACCCAGATCACCGCGACCAGCAAACTGTTGAAGAACCAGCGCCCGATATCGGCATCGAACACCTTGCGATAGGCATCCAGCGTCGGTTCGTTGGGCCAGAACATGCCCTGAATCGACAGCGGTTGATTCGCTTCGGCCTGCGTCTTGAACGAGGTCGAAACCGAGAAAATGAACGGCACGAACATGATGAATGCAACGATCGTCAGGACGACATACGCCAGCGCATTGATCGTGATATCGAACGTGGTCTGCGGCCCGTGCTCACGTTCTCTCGCCGCGGTCTGTTGTACCGGCAAAGTCTCGGCTGCGGTCGCCATCACGTCGCTCCTGTCGTGGATTCGCGTCGCAGCACCCGATCGATCGCGTGGCGAACGGCGTTGGATTTCGGGGCGTCACTCGGGGTATCGGTCACCTTGCGTTGGAGCAGATACAGCACCAGGATGATGGCCAGCAGCACCATCGCGATCGCCGAGGCATATCCGAGGCCGCGTCCCTGCTTGAACCCTTCAACATAGATGAGATACGCAAGGGTTGTGGTCGTCTTGGCTGGTCCACCTTCGCTCATCACCCAGATCTGATCGAAAACCTGAAACGTTCCGATCAGGCCGACTGTCACCACGAACGCAATGATCGGCCGGAGCAGTGGCACCGTGATATCGCGGAACTGGCGGTAGCGTCCGGCGCCATCGACCGCTGCCGCCTCGTAAACATCGCCCGGCAGATTCTGCAGACCGGCCAGGAAGATGACCATCATCGTGCCGGTGGTCGTCCAGACATTGAGCGCCATGATCGAGACCATCGCCACACTTGGTCCCTGCAACCAGACCGGAACCGAATCGATCCCAAGATGGCCGAGCCCGATCTCGAGCACACCCTTGGGATTGGCCAGCCAGACCGGTCGGGGCGGCGTCAAACCGATTTCGCGCAGCAGATAGTTGATCGGTCCGCGCGCCGAATACATCCACAGGAAGATGATCGAGATGACTACCGACGAACTAATCGAGGGGAAGTAGAACGCGGTCCGGAAGAAAGTCCGACCGCGGATTTTGCGATTGGCGAGGACGGCCAGCACCAGGCCAGTGAATGTCTGCGCTGGCACCACACCGAGCGCGTACCAGGTTGTATTCCGGAAGGCCTGCCAGAAATCGTCCGAATTCCAAAGCGCGCGGTAGTTGCCGAACCCGATCCAGGATTCGCCCGGATGCGTGAAGACCCGCCAGATTCCGCCCTGCTGGAGGAGCTTGTAATCGAAGAAGCTCAGGTAGGCGGCGAAGAGCATTGATCCAAAGGTGAAGGTGAGGAAGATGATCATGGCGGGCAGCACAAACACATAGCCCGCGCGCCGGTCTTCGGCCACGATAGGATTCGTACGTCGGATGGTGCCTACCGCTACTGCCACTGGATCAGACTCCGCGATGAATGGGGCAGGTTATGGGTGAGGGAGCCCGGCCCCCGGAATGGCTGGATTCCGGAGGCCGAAGCCAGAATCAGGCTGCTGGCGAAGCAGCCGGGGAAGCAGTGGGAGTGCCGGAGAGCGTGATGCGGCTCTCGGCAGCGGATTGCAGCTTCTGCAGCGTGGTCTCGACATCCTGCGTGCCTGCGAAGAGGGCCTGCATTTCGGCTGTCGAATCGTTGTAGAACGCCTGGCCACCAGGTCCGAGCTGCCACCCATGCGCGTACTCGCCGGACTTGACGAACGCCTCAAGCTCGGGGAATTGCGTTGCCCATCCATCCGCCAGTGCGACGCGAGTCGGCATGGCGAGGCCGAGATCTGTCCAGGCCTTCATGCCGTCCGCGCCGGCCAGATAGTTGATGACCGTCCACGAGGCTTCTGGTTCCTTCGTGTTGGCATACGCGGAGAAGGAAACCGTGAAGGCCAGGGTTGCCTTCTCGACCGGACCCATCGGCAGTTCGGCATACGCCGCCGCGATATCCGGTGCCGAGTCCTTCATGAATGGAGCGACCCAATTGCCTTCGAAGACGATGTCCGCGAAGTTCTTGGCGAGTGCGTCACCAGGCCAGCCCGCGCCCGAGTCGGCCGGTGTTGTGGCTAGTCCGTCGCGATAGAGACCGTAGTAGAAGTCGAGCGCCGTGGCGGCTTCGGGCGAATCGATGACGATTTGCGTGCCGTCATCGCTGATCACCTTCGCGCCCGCGGCATAATGGAAGGCGAAGTAGCGGGCAGTGTCTGGCGGAATGCAGATGCGTGGCTCGCCGGCCGCATCGGCCAGTGTCTGGGCGGCTGCCTTCAGTTCATCCCACGTGGTCGGCGGGGCCGTGATCCCGGCATCGGTCAGGGCTTGACTGTTGTAGGCCATCGCCAGTCCGGACCAGTCCTTCGGCAGTCCGTACGTCTTGCCGCCGGATTGGAATGCGCCGATCAGGCTGGGGTAGAAATCGCCTGCATTCACACCATCGGCAGCCATGAGCGGGTCGAGTTCGAGCAATTGGCCATTGACCATGAAGTCCGGCGCCAAAAGGCTGTCGACGTAGAAGACATCGGGTGCGGTGCCGGCCGCGATATCGGTCTGGATCTTGGTCGCATAATCCGAGGGGATGATCTCGTAGTTGAGCTTGATTTCGGGGTGAGCGGTGCCAAGGTCGGCAAGCATCTGCTCGAATCGCGTCTTCTCCGCATCGGACGAGGACCAGCCGGAGAGCCTCACCTCTG
>JAPXRQ010000024.1:0-25814 GCA_033813515.1 Thermomicrobiales bacterium | reverse complement strand
CGACTGGCCATAGCAAGGGCAATCGCCAGGCAGCCGGAGATCTACCTCTTCGACGACAGTTTCTCCGCCCTCGACTTCCGTACGGACGCCCTCTTGCGTCAGGCACTTGCCCACGAAACGGCCGGAAGGACGGTGCTGATCATCGCCCAGCGCATCAGCACCATCATGCACGCGCAGAAGATCGTTGTGCTGGACGCGGGCAGCATCGTCGGTCAGGGCACGCATCTGGAGCTGTTGGCCACTTGCGATGTGTATCGCGAAATTGCCGCATCGCAGCTGACCGAAGATGAACTTGCCCCGGCTGGGAGTGCGGAATGAGCCAGCGTCAGGAATCCGCACCCGCCCGCAATCCCTTCATGGGTGGACGCGGTGGTCCGGGCATGATGGGAGCGCCGACCGAGAAGGCGATCAACTTCAGGTCCACTATCGGACGCCTTGTCACCTATCTCCGCCCGTTCTGGGTCAGATTGGGCGTTGTTTTCCTTTTCGCGATCGCCAGCACGATCTTCGCCATCGTTGGCCCGCGCCTGCTTGGCAATATCACCAACACGATCGTCTCCGGCTTCTCCCAGGAACGTGTGTGGGACGCAGTTCATGAGCAACTGCCGGCAGGAACCACCGTAGCGGACGGCACGACCGGCCAGGAACTCTTGGATCAGCTTCCCGCATCGGTTCGCGATCAGATTCCGGTGGCCGAGCAGGAAGAGATCGCGTCGATGGACATCTCCAAGCGGCCCGGGATTGATTTCGACGGAATCAGGCGACTCATCCTGATCCTTGTCACGCTTTATGTCATCAGCGCGGCATTCAGTTATGTCCAGCAATGGATGATGGCGGGCATCTCGCAGGAGGTGACCTACAACCTGCGTAAGGCGATTTCCGAGAAGATGGATCGCCTGCCACTCAGCTACTTCGATGCCCGCACCCATGGTGAGGTGCTCAGCCGAATCACCAACGACGTGGAAACCGTCAATCAAACTCTGAACCAGACACTTTCGCAGGTGCTGAGTTCGATTGTGACCATCATCGGTGTGCTGGTGTTGATGATTTCCATCAGTTGGGAGCTGACGCTGGTGGCGCTGCTCGTCCTCCCGCTGAGCTTCATCTTCGTACGCCTGATCATCGGCCGGTCGCAGGGTTTCTTTGTGACCCAGCAACAGCAGCTTGGCGAACTCAACGGGCACATCGAAGAAGTGTTTTCCGGTCACGCCGTGATGAAGGCATTTGGCGGCGAAGCGCGGTCGGTGGCCAAATTTCAGGCGGTCAACGATCAGCTCTATGGAAGTGCGTGGCGGGCGCAATTCCTTTCCGGACTGATGTTTCCCATCATGAACTTCGTCAGCAATCTCGGCTACGTCGCGGTCGCGGTCGCTGGCGGCTGGCTGGCCATTCAGGGGCAAATCCGGATCGGCGATATCCAGGCGTTCATCCAGTACATGAACCAGTTCACCCAGCCGATAACCCAGACGGCGAATGTGGCCAATGTCATGCAATCGACTGCGGCCGCGGCGGAACGAGTCTTCGCATTCCTGGATGAGGCCGAACAATCGCCCGAACCTGCCAATCCGGCCGAGATCCCGAACGTCCGGGGCGAGGTGGTTTTCGACCATGTGCGGTTTGGGTATCAGGCCGATCGGATGATCATCAACGATTTCTCGGCCCGCATCGAACCAGGGCAGCGCGTCGCAATCGTGGGTCCAACCGGCGCCGGCAAGACGACAATGGTCAATCTGCTCATGCGCTTCTACGACCCAACCGATGGCGAGATCCGGATCGACGGCGTCTCAACCCGGGACATGCGGCGGGAAGACGTCCGGCGCCTCTTCGCCATGGTCTTGCAAGACAGTTGGCTGTTCACGGGATCAATCGAGGAGAACATCGCATACAGCCGCGAGGGCGCGACACCATCCGAGGTTCGGGACGCGGCGGTCGCGGCCCATGCTGATCACTTCATCCGCTCACTACCCGGCGGCTACCAGATGGAACTGAACGAGGAAGCAGACAACATCTCGGCCGGCGAGAAGCAACTGCTGACGATTGCCCGGGCGATGCTGCCGGATTCACCGATGCTTATCCTGGACGAGGCCACCAGCTCGGTCGATACGCGCACCGAAGCGCTCATCCAGCTTGCGATGGAACGCCTCATGGCCGGGCGGACAAGTTTCGTCATTGCCCATCGCCTGTCCACCATTCGCAACGCGGACCTCATCCTCGTCATGCGCGACGGCAACATCGTTGAGCAAGGCAAGCATGATCAGCTACTTGCAGCAAATGGGTTCTATGCCGGATTGTATCGGAGCCAGTTCATCATTCCTGATCTCGACGCCACCCAATTGAACGGAGTTCCATCCAATGGCCTTTGAGTTTCTCCTCGTGGTGCTGACCGCGCTCGGCGTTTCGGCATATGCGTCACACCTTGGCCTCCAACCAGGTGTGGTCGTGGTTCTCGTAGCAACGATCGTCTCGTTCGTGCCCGGAGTTCCTCATTTCGAGTTCTCGCCGGAGCTCATCCTTGGCGTCATCATGCCTCCCCTGCTCTTCTCGGCATCACGAGACTTTCCGGTTTCTCGATTTGCCGCCAATGCAAGATCAATCCTCGGTCTCGGCGTCTTCCTCGTCGCGCTCACGGCAATCGTGGTCGCATTCGTCGCGAATTGGTATATGCCTGCATTGACCCTGAGCGGCGCATTTGTTTTGGCCTCCATCGTCTCGCCGCCAGACACAATCACCACCGTGGTCCACGGCCGGGAGTTCGGACTGACCAACAAGTGCGTCTCCATCCTGACTGGCGAGAGCATCGTGAACGATGCAACGGCACTCACCCTGTTCACTGCTGCCACCCTGGCCGTGACCCGGTCGGATGCCTTCATCAGCAATCCGCTGCTTCTCTTCGGATATGCATCGATCGTTGGAATCATTGTGGGTTTGGTCATGGGTATGGTCGCAACTGCGATCCGCACCAAGCTTCACAATCCGTCAGCAGAAAGTGTTGTCGGGATCATTCTTCCGTTTGCAGCCTATCTGACAGCCGAGCACTTTCATGCCTCAGGCGTTCTCGCTGTGGTGGTTTCCGGATTCAAACTCGCCATACATTCGACACTGAGCGAGCGTATCCACATTTCTGCTGAAACACGCGTGCAGGAAGCCGCCATCTGGCCAGCAATCGACACGATGCTGGAAGCGATTGTCTTCGCGTTTATCGGACTTCAGGCCAAAACCGTGCTTGATACGCTCCGCCACGAAGCCACACCAGCGAATCAGATTCTCACGCTGACCGCCATCATCCTGACGCTCCTCGTCGTTATACGCATGCTCTGGGTTTGGGTCCTGTTTCGCTCGGGTTTGCGCACAAGCTACGATCGTGCCCGGAATCAACTCGTGCGGTACAACAGTGACGACCTTGGGATTGGGCGCGTCTCGGGCCCGGAAGCATTCCTGATTGGATGGACGGGCATGCGTGGCATCGTCACCATTGGCGCGGCCGCCTCGTTGCCATTGACTGTTGCCAACGGCGGACCGTTTCCAGCCCGGGATGAAATCCAGACAGTGGCGTACCTGGTGGCGTTCACCACGCTCGTCGTGCAGGCCTCGCTCCTTCCGGTGTTCGCGCGCCGGTTCAAACTTGATCTCGAAACAGACCAGCACGAGTCCAATCTCGAGATTTCCAGGGCAATGGATGTCGCTCGCCAACATTGGTTCCCGCAAGAGCAATTTGACCGGTTTGACTATCCCCAGCAGCGGCAAGTCTTTGAAACCCAGCGAGTTGCCGTCGCCCATGCCGTCCGCTCGAATGAGGTCACGGACTACGGTGCCCGGGTAGTCATTCAGGGAATTGATCATTCCGAGATCGCCCACTCCAAGCGGGTCGAGATCTTTGCAGCGGTCCGAAGTGAATATGCTCTCCCCGAACAGAGTTAGTACGTCTGTTCTGGTTATACTTGGCAGACGTTCGCGACTGGCTGGAAGGAAGGCAACATGCCGCAGTTGAAATCGGATGTTGTCGAGGTCTTCGTGGTCCGTTGGCAAAACGGCCGGATCGAGACTTTGCTAGGGAAACGTCGAACCCAACAGCCGTTTGGCGCGATCTGGCAACCGATGACAACCCGGATCGAACTGAACGAGCCAACGGTCGAAGCCGCGAAGCGAGCCGTCTATCGAGGATCTGGTCTCCAGATTTCGGATTTGTTTGCAATCGATCGGACTCATCAGTTCTTCGATCATCAGCGCGACATGATCGTGATCGCCCCGGTGCTGGCCGCCAAGGTGCATGCCACCCAATCACGCCCGGGCCAGGATTTTGAAGCGATGGAGTGGTTTGACACGCCGACCGCCATCGCCAACTTGTTCATCGCGGGTCATCGCGACAGTCTTCGTCGCGTGGTCGAGTTACTGGGGCCTGGCGGTTCCGAGATTGAGTTGTACCGCCTCGTCTAGGCTGACTGAATTCCCATGCCGGCGCGTCGATCGCCGGGTCAGGAGCGAACAATGCCGCCATTTCAATTGGTTGCGGATATCAGACCGACCGGAGATCAGCCACAGGCGATCGAGAAGCTCGTCGCTGGACTGAACGACGGCGAGCGCCATCAGACACTGCTCGGTGTGACCGGGTCGGGCAAGACCTTCACGATGGCGAACATCGTCAACCAGATCCAGCGTCCTGCCCTGGTGTTGGCGCATAACAAGACACTCGCCGCTCAGCTGTACTCGGAGTTCAAGGAGTTCTTTCCACGCAACGCCGTGGAGTACTTCGTTTCATATTATGACTACTACCAACCAGAAGCCTATGTCCCCCGCTCCGACACCTACATCGAAAAGACCGCGGATATCAACGAGGAGATCGACAAACTTCGGCATGCCGCAACCCGATCACTTCTGACCCGCAAGGATGTCCTGATCGTCGCGTCAGTCTCGTGCATCTACGGTCTCGGCTCTCCTGAGGAATACCAGAACACCATTGTTTCGATCAAGCGCGGCGCCAGCCTTCGCAAGGACAAGGTGATGCGGCACCTGATCGATATCCAGTACGACCGCAACGACATGTCACTGGTCCGCGGCACATTTCGCTCCCGCGGCGATACGCTCGAGATCTTTCCGGCATACGAAGAGATCGCCGTGCGGGTCGAGTTCTTCGGTGATGAAGTGGAACGGATCGTCGAAGTCGATCCGCTGACCGGCGAGATTCTGGCCGAGCGCATGGACCTTGATGTCTTTCCGGCCCGGCACTTCGTCACCAACTCCGACAAGCTCGCCGTTGCCATCCAGGACATTCGTGAGGAACTGGAGCAGCGCTTGAGCGTTCTGGAGAGTGAGGGCAAGATCCTCGAAGCAGCCAGACTCAAGCAGCGGACCATGTACGACCTCGAAATGCTGACCGAAACAGGCTACTGCGCAGGCGTCGAGAACTACTCGATGCACCTGTCGCGACGGCGCCCGGGCGAGCAGCCATCCACATTGCTCGATTACTTCCCCGACGACTTCGTCTGCTTCATTGACGAGTCGCACATCTCGATCCCGCAGGTCCGTGGCATGTACGCCGGCGATCGTGCTCGCAAGGATGTTCTGGTCGACTTTGGCTTCCGATTGCCATCAGCTATCGACAATCGCCCGCTGCGGTTCGATGAGTTTGAAGGAATGGTCCACCAGGCGGTCTATGTCAGCGCCACACCCGGACCGTACGAGTTGGAGCACAGCACGCGGGTCATCGAACAGGTCATTCGCCCGACCGGCCTGCTCGATCCCCCGGTCTCGGTCCGTGCAACCAAGGGCCAGATCGATGATTTGTTGCACGAGATCAATACGCGGGTAGCGAAAGGCGAGCGTGCGCTGGTCACAACGCTCACCAAGCGCATGGCTGAAGATCTTGCCGATTATCTGAAGGAAATGGGTGTTCGCACGCATTACCTGCACAGTGAGATCGACACCTTCGAGCGGGTGGAGATTCTGCGTGATCTCCGACTGGGCGTGTACGACGTGGTGGTCGGCATCAACCTGCTTCGGGAAGGTCTCGATCTCCCCGAGGTCTCGCTCGTCGCCATTCTCGACGCCGACAAGGAGGGCTACCTGCGTTCGACCGGTTCCCTTATCCAAACGATCGGTCGGGCAGCACGGCATGTCGACGGCCAGGTGATCCTCTACGCGGACACGGTCACGAAGTCGATGCGCAATGCGATTGATGAGACGTACCGGCGCCGGGAAATCCAGGCTGCGTACAACAAGGAACACAACATCGAGCCGCGTGGCATCGTCAAGGAGATCAAGGATCTCACCGATCGGGTGCGGGCGGCTGCCGAAGAACAGACCGCGTACGAAGCCGATCGGGCGAAGTCGAAGGCCGGCGTTATCGCCGAATTGCCGAAGGACGATGTGCTGCGGATTGTCAAGGATCTGGAGAGCCAGATGAAGACGGCCGCTCGCGATCTCGAGTTTGAGAAAGCGGCATTGCTTCGCGATCAGATTGTCGAGTTGCGCCGCATGATGGAAGTTGATCCGATAGAGCGGAACATCAGCCGCTCGAAACAGGGAGCATAGATACAGTTTGAAGCGATTCCATTTCCTCTCAATAGTTGTGTTAGCCATGCTGTTGATGGGCGCCATTGGAGGCGTCCGTCCGCATTCCGCGTTTGGCACCACGGTACCGACGCCTCCTGCCTCGGACGATTCGGATGACAGCGGCTCTGGCGATGGTGAAGTCGCCCCGGAGTTGCCGGCCCCTGATCTTCCGACTGGAAGCGCCGAGGGGTACACATTCGACCTTCGCTATGCCCTGAGTGCGGACCTTGAAGGGCTGCCGCGCGAGTCCTCGGTCTACCAACTGCTCCGCGATGAGCCAACCCAGGACTCCGTCGAAGCCTTGGCCAGTAAGATCGGGATCACCGGCGACGTGACCGATCGCGGCGACGGCACATTTGAGGCCGAGGACGGCGGCAAACTGTTCGTTTCCATCGATCAGACGGTCTACACGTCCGAGGCCGATGCGGGCGACGCAGATCTGCCCTCAGATGAAAAAGCCATCGCCGATGCGCGCGACTGGCTCCGCAAGACTGGTCTTCTGCCGCCAGATATCGGCGATGGGTATGTGCAGGCGCGGCTGGATGATTCGCACCGGATGATCGTTGGATTCAATCCGATCGAGCCGACGCCGATTCTGTCCGGGTATCCGAGCATCACGGTGACCGTCGGATCAACCAACGATGTGCTCGAAGCGCAAATCCGCTGGGCAAATATCGTCCGCGCCGATGTCTACCAACTCATGAGCGCCGACGAGGCCTGGCAACTGGTTTCGAGTGGGCAGGCGTTTTTGAACACAGACCTGAGCGGCGCCGAGATCGATCCGGGTAGCGATGTGACCGGGCGGGTAACATTCTCCTCAATATCGATCGCCTACGCCTCGGCCGGACCGCCAGGCGGTGTGCAGTATCTCGAACCCGTTTACGTGTTCGAGGGACGCATTCGCCCGGAGGGATCGGACAAGACGTATCCGATCACGGCGTACGTTTCCGCGCTTTCCAATTCCGGAGCACCGGTCGGCTAACGCGGTCACGTTTCTTCGAGGGAATTCAATGACCAGACGGGTTCTTGTCATCAACGGCCCGAATCTCAATCTGCTCGGCACCCGGCAGCCGGAGATCTATGGCTCGCAAACGCTGGCTGACATCGAAACCGATTTGCGCAAGCTCGGCAGCGACTTGGCCAACGATCTCGATCTGGTTTTCGTGCAATCAAATCACGAAGGCGTCCTGATTGATGCCATCCAGCAGCAGGGACGCGATGCGATCGGCATCATCATCAACGCAGGCGGATTCACGCACACCAGTGTCGCAATCCGCGATGCACTAGCCAGCATCGATCGCCCGGTCATCGAGGTTCATCTCAGCAATATCCACGCCCGGGAACCATTTCGGCACCATTCCTACATTGCCCCAATCGCGATTGGACAGATCGCCGGATTCGGCTCGGCCGGGTACAACATGGCCCTGCGCTACCTCGTTCTGCGTCTTTCAAACGGCAAGGACGCCTCATGACGCCCGAGCGCATTGCGGCTATCCGTCACTTGCTCGGAGGGTGGGAGGCTGATGCCATCGTTCTCACCAATCCGGCCAATCGACGATGGGCCACTGGTTTCACGTCCTACGCCACCGATAGTTTTTCGACCGATATCGTGCTGATCAGCCAGAACGACGTGATCATTCTGGCCAGCGGCAACAACACGGCCTGGGCCGGCGGTGAATCACCGGTCGCGACCGAGATCATCGCCCAATCCGGGCTGTGGCCCACGGCCGTGGTCAAGATCATCGATGACCACGGCTGGAAGTCCGTGGCAATTGAGGGCGATTCTGTCCCCTACTCGCTTGGCCAGGCCGTCGCCGACGGGTTCTCAGGCACCATCAACTTCGTTTCCGGAGTGCGGGACCAGGTGCGTGTCGTCAAGGACCCGGCCGAACAGGCGAACGCCCGGCAGGCCGCCCTGTGCACGGATCAGGTGTTCACCGAGATCGCAGCCAGCGGAATTGTCGGAAAGACGGAAGCAGAGGTTGCTCGCACCATCACAGCGAGGCTCATTGAGGTCAGCGGTGGTCTCGGGTTTGATGTCATCGTTGCCAGCGGTCCGAATGCTGCCCGTCCCCACCATTCCCCAGGCGACCGCGTCATCCAGGAACGGGAGCCGATCATCATCGATATGGGAGCCCGCGTGAACGGGTACTGCGGCGATCTGACCCGGACCCTGTGGTTTGGACCGTACGACGATCGCTTTGAGTCGGTCTACAAAGCGGTCCTGCAATCCCAAATCGCGACCAAGGATGCGCTTGTGGCCGGCAGGCCGGCCCAGGAAGCAGCGCTCGCAAGTGAGGCCGCGCTGCAGGATGCAGGGTACGGAGAGTACATTTTGCATTCGGTTGGCCATGGCGTCGGCTTTAACATTCATGAAGCACCGTGGATCCGCAAAGGCAACGAGACATTGCTGGAGGCGGGATCGGTGGTCACGGTCGAACCGGGCCTGTACTTCCCTGATTGGGGCGGAGTGCGGGTCGAGGATGTTGTGATTCTTGCGGATGGTCCGTGTGAGACGATCACCACCGCCGCCAAATTGATGACGGTCTGACCGTCGCACCGGGGTTGAAGGAGTAACGGGATTGATTGATACAGGTGATGTGCGCAAGGGTTTGACCATGGAGTTTGATGGTCGCCTGGTCAAAGTGATCGATTTCGCACACAACAAGCAGGGTCGCGGATCCGCGCAGCTCCGCATGACATTGCGCGATCTGCGGACGGGTTCGATTACCCAGCATTCCGTCCAGGCGGGCGCCAAGTTCGCGTCGGTCCGCCTCGAGCGGCAGCATGTGCAGTACCTCTACCACGATGGTGAGCACTATCACTTCATGGATACCGAATCGTTCGAGCAGTTCGCGCTCGACGAATCGGCCGTTGCAGACACGATCAAGTTCCTCAAAGAGAACGACATCGCCGATATCCTGACGCATGACGGCTCGCCAATCGACATCGAGCTGCCAACATCCGTCACACTGGAAGTCGCCGAAACCGATCCGGGCCTGAAGGGCGACACCGCGAGTGGTGGCACCAAGCCGGCAACGATGGAAACCGGTTTGGTCGTAAACGTGCCCCTCTTCATCAATATCGGCGATAAACTTCGCGTCGATACCCGCACCGGCGATTACATCGAACGCGCGAACTAGGAGAGCATGCATGTCCGATGCCGAAGAGCAGTCTGGAACAGTTCATCTCGGTGAGCTCGGCGATTTGATTGAACGCCTGTCCTCGGTCGCCCAGAAAAACGGGCTGGCAACCCTGAATGTCAAAACGGGCGATTTCCGCATCGAATTGACCACCGGGTTGGCCAAGGCACCCCGTCGGGTCGAGCATGTAGCCGCCGGACCCTTGCCAATCGCGATGTCGTCGGATTCGGTGCCCGTGGTTGATGTTGCCTCCAAGACGGATGGGTACGTTGTCACCTCGCCCATGGTCGGCACGTTCTACCAGGCGACATCACCGAACGATCCACCCCTGGTGAAGGTTGGCGATCGCATCGAATCCGGTCAGTTGATTGGCATCATCGAGGCGATGAAGATCATGAACGAGATCACCTCCGATCGCGGGGGCACAGTGCTCGAGGTGATTGCGAACAATGCCGAAGCGGTCGAATATGGATCGCCGCTGATCCGCGTCGGCCCGTAACTCCCGTGCACGACATCCAGGTCGTCTCTGTCACAGAAATCAACGAATTGGTCCGGCTCGCGATTGAACGCGAGCCGTTCTTCAATTCGGTGTGGGTTGCGGGCGAAATCACCGCAGCGACACATGCGCGTTCCGGCCACATTTATTTCACGATTTCCGATGGAGTTTCAAAACTTCAGGTCATGGCGTTCCGCAATGTAGCGGCACGGTTTGCCTCGGCAATTGAGATTGGTGCCCACGTCACCGTCAATGGCCGCCTGACGCTTTATGTGCAGAATGGGGCGTACCAGCTTGTCGCCGAGTTTGCTGATACCAGTGGCCTGGGTGGGATGGCGCTTGAGTACGCCCGCTTGCGAGCCAAACTCGAGGCGGAAGGCCTGTTCGACCTGGAGCGCAAACGGCCGCTGCCCGAGTTTCCCCGGGTCATTGGTGTTGTCACCTCACCAACCGGTGCTGTTCTTCACGATATCCAGACCGTGCTCCGTCGCCGTTTCCCGCTTGCGCACCTACTGCTTGCGCCTGCCCAGGTTCAGGGTGCCGGCTCTGTCGAATCAGTCCGGCAGGCTCTGGATTTGCTCATCGCAGATGGTCGCGCGCAGGTGATCATCGTAGCGCGCGGTGGTGGCTCCCCGGAAGATCTGGCCGCGTTCAATGACGAGGGTCTGGCCAGGCAAGTCTTCGCGAGCCCCATTCCGGTCGTCTCAGCCATTGGACATGAGACGGATTTCAGTTTGCTCGATGATGTGGCTGATCTACGCGCACCAACACCGACCGCCGCTGCCGAATTGGCAACTCCGGATGTGGCCGACTTCGCATTTGACGTGGTCTCAGCGGTCGAACGTACCCGGCGACAGGTGCTGCACATCATCGCCCGCAAGCAGAATGATTTGGATGCCCTCCAGCAGCGTCTCGATCGCATGGCGCCGCACACCAACCTGGATCGCCATCGCGCGGCTTGCATCGACCTGCGTCGTCGGCTGGATGGCGTGATGCGCGTCCGCTTGATGATGGAGCAGTCGCGGCTCGATCTGCATCGCGCCGAACTGCACGGACTCGGCGGCCGCGTGCGTGATCGGCTGCAGGAAGATATCGCCCGCAAGCGCCTTCTGCTTGCCTCGCCCGTTGTGCGGACCCTGGTTGGCGGAAAGTCGTCAGTCTCTGCTGCCCGGACAGCACTCGATCGTTCGATGGAGGCCCACCTCCACGAGCACAGCGCCTCCCTTGCATCACTCCGTTCCCAATTGCGTGCGCTCGATCCAACGGCCGTGCTCGATCGCGGCTTCGCCGTCCTGCAAACCGCCGACGGGGCCGAACTTGCATCGATACAACAGACCGCGACAGGAGAGCCCATTCGGGCAATACTGCGAGATGGCACAATTGACGCGACAGTGACCCGCGTTAACAAGCGGCCAATCGGACGGTGAACCTCAATGACAGATCAGATTGCCCTTGATGATGCCCTGACCCGGCTCGAAACCTTGCAGTCTGCGAGCGATTTCGAAGCGGTTCATGCCGGCCTGTCCGAAGTTGTGCGCCTCCTGGAAACCTCCGGTATCGGCCTGAATCAGTCCATCCGGGCCTACGAAATCGGACGGAATTTGGCCGATCGCTGTCAGACGCTGCTCGACGCGGCCGAACTGCGTGTCACCCAACTCGATGCCGATCACGAGGGCGCATGACCGGTCCGCTGCTCCCTTCTGGCAAGATTCCCGGCACGCTGCTCGCCGACCTGCTGCGGCGCTATCCGATCGCTGATCAGCGCGTCCTGATCGGGCCGGGTATGGGTCGCGACGCTGCCGCCCTCCAGATGACCGATACGGCTCTGGTCATCAAGACTGATCCGATCACCTTCCCGACTGATGACGCTGCCTGGCATCTGGTGCACATCAATTCGAACGATCTCGCCTGCCAGGGGGCAACCCCCCGATGGCTCCTGGTGACCGCATTGCTCCCCGCCGGCGAAACAACGACAAGCAGCGTGATCGACATCTTTGAACGGTTGCACGCGGCCGCTTCGAGTATCGGTATCGTCGTTATTGGCGGCCACACGGAGGTCACTGATGGCGTCACGCGGCCGATTCTGATGGGAACGATGCTGGGCGACGTGCCGACACCCCGGTTGGTGGATCCGACGCGCGCCCAATCAGGCGATCGACTTCTGATGACTGCCTCCGCTGGCATCGAGGGGACAGCCATCCTCGCCCACTCCGATCGAAGCTCATCGCTTCCCGACGAGATCCTTCGAACGGCGAAGCGTTATGTCGAGTCTCCCGGTATTTCCGTCCTGGCGGCCGCTCGAGCGCTCCACGATGCCGATGCCGTCTCTGCCATGCACGATCCAACCGAGGGCGGTATCGCGACCGCCGTGCGCGAGATGGCCATGGCAGCGGAAGCGGGCGCCGTGATCTCGCGGCCGGCAATCACCGTCACAGCCGAAACGCAAGCCGTGTGCAAGCTGTTTGGCATCGATCCGCTCGGCCTTTTGTCGTCGGGTTCCCTCCTCGCCGCAGTGCCGAAGGAACGCATGGAACGCGCCGAAGCAGCCCTGGTTGACGCAGGCGTCCCGTTTGCCTGGATTGGCAAGTTGACCAATCAATCCGCGGGATATGTATTGCGCGATGGACTGACCGAATCACCACTGCCTGAATTTGCCGTCGATGAACTGGCCCGTGTTTTTGCCGAAGGAGCATAACAAGTGAGTTGGGTGCTGGCTGGAAGTCACAACGCCGATGTTGGATTCGCCGATGGCACGGCAATTCTGCGCCGGGGCGGATCGGCGATCGATGCCGTAGTTGCCACAATCCGCGCCGTCGAAGCCAATCCGGACGATCACAGTGTGGGCTTCTCCGGACTGCCCAATCTGCTTGGCCAGGTGGAACTCGATGCCAGTCTCATGGACGGCAAGGGCCTGCGGGCAGGTTCGGTGGGCGCGTTGCACGACCATCAGGACGCGATCGACCTGGCCGCGGCCGTTATGACCGAATTGCCACACGTGCTGATTACCGGGGCAGGAGCAGATCGATTCGCCGACGAGCGGGGCCTTCCCAAAATAGAACTGCTGACACCCGAAGCGAAAGCAATCTGGCTGCAGCGGGCCGATCCCGAGCTGGAACGGTCGCAGTATTACCAGAAGATGTCGGAGATGGTCCTCGCTACCACCAGCGATCCGCAGTTTCCAGAGCCGCCCCACGGGACGGTGAATGTGATTGCGCGCGACTCCTCTGGATCCATCGCTTGCGGCGTCAGCACCTCTGGCTGGGCGTGGAAGTATCCGGGCCGCCTCGGCGACTCTCCGATCATCGGCGCAGGGAACTATGCCGACAATCGCTGGGGAGCCGCCGCCTGCACGGGCCGCGGCGAGATGGCACAGCGCTGCTGCACGGCCCATACGGTCGTCATGCTGCTGCGCTTCGGCAAATCTCTGGACGAGGCCCTGGTGACTGCCGCCGAGGACTTGCGCTCGCTCGATGATCCATACGCCTCCGAGATGAACATCGTCGCGATCGACGCACACGGCAATCATGGCGGATCGTCGACCACCAAGGGCAAGACGTACGTTTTCCAGACCGATCAAACATCGGCAATGGAAACAGCGGAACGTATGTACGTCCCGCTGGATCCTGCGTCGGTCTAGATTCACACCACTCGGGCGTCAGGCGCTGGCGGCCGGATGCGGTTTGCGGATGCGCGTCACAATGAAGAACAGTCCGCCGACAAGCACCAGGCCAATCACGACCTTCTGAAGCGTGTCTGCATACGGCTCAACCTTGTGCCACTGTTCGCCCAGCCAGTATCCGGCGAGCACGAAGATCGTGTTCCAGATCAGGCTGCCAGCGGTTGTCAAAACCAGGAATCGCGGCATCGGCATACCATGCAAACCGGCCGGGATCGAAATCAGGCTGCGAAAGACCGGAAGCATCCTGCCGAAGAAAACCGCCTTGTTGCCGTGAGCGTCAAACCAGGCAACGGTCTTGTCGACATCGTTCGGATGCAGCAGCGGCAGCCGCTCAAAAATGGCCTTGATGCGCTCCAGCCCGAAGATATGGCCGATGTAATAGAGAATCACCGCGCCGACCACTGAACCGAGTGTCGTGAACAGCAACGCCGACCAAATCGAGAACCCGCCCTGACTGGCCGTGAAGCCAGCAAGCGGCAGAATCACTTCGCTGGGAATTGGGGGGAAGAGGTTCTCGGCTGCGATCAGGAGTCCGGCCCCAGGTGCTCCAAGCGCGTCCATAAAATCAACGGCGTATCCGGCGATCCCATCAAGTTCCGCCGTGGTGTCATTCGTCACGAGGGCGAGTGGCAACATGTTTTCTCCAAACAAAACACGTGGGACGAATCCTTACCGGACTCGTCCCACGTGCGTGTACGAACTAGACGTCCTTGTTGAGCGTGAGCAGGAACTCTTCGTTGCTGGTGGTCTTCGAGAGGCGTCCGAGCAGCAACTCGGTGCCTTCTGAGCCACCTAGCATCGAAACCATGCGGCGCATTGTCCATACCTGGCGTAGGGTGTTGTCGTCCATGAGCAGTTCTTCGCGGCGGGTGCCGGAGCGCTGAACATCGATGGCCGGATACACGCGACGCTCGGCCAGTTTGCGGTCGAGGTGCAGTTCCATATTGCCGGTGCCCTTGAACTCTTCATAGATGACATCGTCCATGCGGCTGCCGGTATCAATCAGACAGGTCGCGACGATCGTCAGGGAACCGCCGCCTTCGATGTTGCGGGCGGCGCCAAAGAAGCGCTTGGGCGGATAGAGAGCAACGGGGTCGATACCACCGGAAAGCGTCCGGCCACTGGGCGGAACTGCAAGGTTGTACGCACGGGCAAGGCGGGTGATTGAGTCGAGCAGAATCGTGACATCCCGTCCGGCCTCGACCAGACGCTTGGCACGCTCCAGGGCCATTTCGGCGACCTTGGTGTGATCCTCGACTGGCTCGTCGAATGTTGAGGAGATGACCTCGCCTTCGACGGAGCGCTTCATATCGGTCACTTCTTCCGGACGCTCACCGATCAGGCAGACCATCAGGTGCATGTCGGGATCGTTGGACGTGATGCCGTTGGCGATCGCCTTGAGAAGCAAGGTCTTGCCGGCCTTCGGCGGAGACACGATGAGTCCGCGCTGGCCCTTGCCAATCGGCGCCACCAGGTTGAGCAACCGGGTGGAGAGGATGTTCGGCGTCGTCTCGAGGTTGATCAGTTCGAGCGGAAAGATCGGGGTCAGCGAGTCGAAATTCGGGCGGCGGCGGGCAACTTCCGGATCGACACCGTTGACGGCTTCGACGCGCAGCATCGAGAAGAACTTCTCGTTGTCCTTGGGTGGTCGCACCTGGCCAGAAACGCGGTCGCCGGTCCGCAGACCGAAGCGTCGAATCTGCGACTGGGAGACGTAAATGTCGTCATGACCAGGCAGCAGGCGCTGGCCGCGCAGGAATCCATATCCCTCGTCGACGATTTCGAGAACGCCGTCGCCGAAGATGTTGCCTTCCATCTCGGTGCGGGCCTGGATAAGACGGCTAATCAGATCAGGCCGCTTCATCCGGGTGAATCCCTGGATCTCGAACGTCCGGGCCAACTCGAAGAGCCCTTCCGGCTCCATCTCGTTCAGTTCGGTGACGGTGAACTGTGGAATGTCCTCGAGTGGAACAACCGGTGCGGTGTTTTCGAAATCATGCGGCCGGATTTCGCGCTGCCCGGCGTATTCGCCACGGTTGCCGCGCTCGGGACGGTCCTGTTGTTGATTGTTGTTGCTGTTACGGTCGCGGTTGTTGCGATTGCGATTGCGATTGTTGCGGTTGCGACTGAACTCGCGATCCTGTCGCGGTTCAGAGCGATCGACGCTGGTATCGACCATGGGTGGCGATTCCAGAACGGCAGTTGCCGCGCCGCCATCTTCGCTTCGGCCGAAGTCGGCAGACTCGCCGGCGCTGGTGGATGGTTTGCGACGGGATCGGGAAGGTCGCGGCCGTGCATCCTGTGAGTCCCCGGAGCCGAAATCGGAACCGGTGTTCATCAGGTCGTGCTCGTCAGCCAAGTGGAATCCTCCTGTTGGGGCATGGGGCCCCGCTGTAGACGGTAAATGTGAGCCTCGAGATATTGGGAAATCTTCGTTGGGTGTTTTGGGGAAGTCGTGCCGGAATAACCATGTGCAGGGCGCTGGCGGGCACGATTACATCGTCGCGTTTTGCTCTACTCGGGAATCACCTTCGGCCGCAGATGCGAGCCATTAGCCAGGGTGCGCCGGTTTTCAAAAAGGGTTTGCCTGTTCGGCAGGGAAGTGCAATAGCCGTGTGGCTAGCCTCGATTGTACTTGACCGTGCGGCAGGCGTCAATGTAACTGGCAAGCGCTGCTCACGATGTTGCATTTACCGGCCAGCTGACCTCTCCACACCAGTTGCGCTCCTGTTGCGGACTACGTGGACTTGCAACGTTGTCGTTGTTCATTCTCGATACCGTTGGATTGTGGGCTTGGCCTTGCCATCCGACAAAGACTTTCGACCGAAGAACGGACGGCCGACCGCCAGCTCCAGAACCGAAGTCGCGTTGCGTCTTTGGGTAATCGGGGAGATCGCCTGATGCACGTCAGTCACTTCGCTCAATCGGAAATGCGACGTACCCACATTAACTTGCGACAGGCGTCGGCTCATCAGCTGGCCTTACGAACTCTGTTCGCCGTCCTGCTATTCCTCAATTTTGTACAGGTATCCGCCCAGACAGCGTATGCCTACGATCCAGTTTCGGCGATCGTCGCTGCAGAAAACGGCAATGCCGCGCGCACAGGACAAATGCCCGGACCTGGTCCCTTGGGTCCGGTTGCGACCAAGTGGATAGCAGATGCGCACTACGCCTTCAAGACGGCCCCGGTTGTGGCCGATGGACTCGTCATTATCGGAGTCGACGACGGGTCTATGCGTTCGTTCGCAATCGACACCGGTCTGCCAGTCTGGCAGTTCCTGACCGGGGAGCCAAAGCTTGTTACCTCTCCGGCTTACGATGACGGTCGCGTCTTCTTCGGTGCTACTGACGGCAACGTGTATGCCCTGGACGTGAACTCGGGCATAGAACTGTGGCGCTTCGAAACAAGGAGACAGTGGACCTTTTCTTCACCAGCAATAGCAGACGAAGTCGTCTACATAGGGTTTACCGATGGGACCCTCTACGCCATTGATGCGACCACCGGACTCGAGCGATGGCACTTTAAGTGCGACGTCGGCATTTGGATGGCGCCAGCGGTGGTTGACGGAGCGGTTTACGTCGGAACCCACCGCCCTCTCGAGTTGTCTGACGGATCGCTCTACGCGATAGACGGGCAAACAGGCGTTGAACTGTGGCGTTATGCGCCAGCCATGCGCGGTGGCTTCGCCTCTGCTCCTTCCGTTGCTGACAACATGCTGTACGTCACGAACTTCTTTGGCCAGGTTGTGGCACTGGATGCAACAACAGGCACGGAAATATGGAAATACACCCTCGGGATGTACAGCCTCTCGACGCCTGCCGCGATCGACGGTCGGGTGTTCGTCTGGGGCGGCACCGGGGAACAAGTAGTGGCGCTTGATTCCGCGACGGGCGAGAAACTGTGGGGAGTGCGGGTTGGCTTCTCTATCACTGGCGATGTAGTGGTGGCGAGCGGAGCCGTCTACGTGTCTGCGGGTGGCAACGTCATCGCCCTGCGTGCACTTGATGGATCCGAACTGTGGCGTTTCGACCAGGCCCTCAGTGGGCTCTACACCCCCGCAGTCGTTGGCGGTGTGATTTACGCCGGGAGCAATGACGGCAATCTTTACGCGCTCTGGAGTTACTAAACAGGAGGTCGAGAGATGAACCGTACCACCTTCCATCGACGTTTCGACCTGGTGCCTCGCTCCTCGGCAGACCGCTTGGGGATGCGTTGCGGCTTGACGCTTCGCCATCTTCTGACACTGATCCTCCTGGTGTCCCTTCTCGGAGGTCCCTCTGCGGGTAGTGCGCAGGCTCCTGCGACCGAGGTGCCTTTCGAGGCAGGAACGCCAGGACGAACTGGAGAAATGCCCGGACCGGGTCCAGCAGGCGAAGTAACTGTCAAATGGCAGATCGCACCAGGCCTTGGATCTATTGCTGCGTCACCAGTAATTGCCAGCGGAACCCTCTTTGCCGGTACGACCGGTGTCACGGCGGACGGAGCGCAGGACGGCGTATTTCTGGCAGTCGATGTCGAGACGGGTCAGGAACGCTGGCGATTTGTCACAACTGGAGAAATCATCTGGGCGTCGGCGGCTTATTCGGATGGAATGGTTTTCGTGGCGAGCGGGCGATATTTGGATCCTCATGGCACCATGCGAGCCTTGGACGCCGTGACAGGAAACGTGATTTGGACGTTTGAAACCGCGTCCATGATTGCCGGTTCCCCGGTCGTTCATGAGGGCCTCATCTACTTTGGCAGCGACGCAGTAAATCCATGGTTCGGCGAGGGAGGGTCACTATTCGCGGTCGACATCAGCTCAGGAAAGTTGCGGTGGGAACGATCGGTCGCGGGGAATCATAGGTCGCCGCCGGTCGTGGATGGCAATACGATCTACCAGGCAACCGATGGCGGATACCTTTACGCGCGTGATCCGGCATCTGGGCAGATCAAGTGGCAATCGGCAATTGGAGGTGGAATACATTGGCCGGCGGCAGCTGCCAACGGACTCGTCTTTGTCGACGTATTTGAAACTGGCAACCTCCTGGCCATCGACACGACAACCGGGCAGGAACGCTGGCGAATTTCCTCTGGGGGATTGCCTCCGGCTAGTCGCGGCGTGGCCGTGTCGGCGGGAGTTGTGCACCTGTTCTATCCGGGCGCGATTGTTGCGTTGGACGCCGCCACGGGAGTTGAACTCTGGCGCGCGGATGCAGACCCGGGCGCGTCCTCAACACTGGTTATCGCATCTGGACGCCTGTATTACGGCACGTATGGGGGTGATATGGTCGCATTCGATACGGCCACGCATGCCGAAGTCTGGCGTTACCAGGTTGGCCGCATAGAGGGCTCGTCCCCAGCCATCCTTGATGGAGTCGTTTATGCCTGCAATGCGAACGGTGAGATTACTGCACTGTGGACTGCAGTCTCCTAACCGTGATCAATGATGAGTACCTAATGTGATCCGGGGTCGAAACGGAGCACGGCGATTGATGCACGCTTTCGCGAGAGCTAGATGAGCAGCTCCCTCCGGCATAACGAAAGGAACAGGCTCGATGCCATCCGTCCAAACGATCATGCACGACTACTCCGAGGACATTGCGCCCGCGCACAAACGGCATGTCATGATTGCCACACACGTACAGGAGCCATTCAAATGACCGATTCTGAACATGTCATGCACGATCATCCGGAACTCGAAGATCAGCGCCGCCAGAAACCACACGATGACTCCGTGGTGGAATCCATCGAGCACTCATTCGAGACGTTCGTCAAACCGCTGACCGAAGAGACGCTGAACGCCGAGGATGTCGAACGGCAGCGCAGGGGATCCGACGAAGATGCCCGCTCCCAGGACTAGACCAGCGTTCTCGAAAGCCGACGCAACTCTTGCTCGCATCGCTTCCTGAGCGGGAAATGGCGATCGACGACCGCATAGAAGCGCGCTGAGTGACCTGGCTCGATAAGGTGCGCGAGCTCGTGGACAACGATGTACTCGAGCAGAAGCGGATCCGCCCATGCCAGGGCCCGGTTGACGCATATCCGCCCGGTTCGCACATTGCACGATCCCCAGCGCGATCGCATCGAGCGGACCGCGAGCGCCCCGGGGGTGACACCCATCATCTCCGCGTACCGACCGATCAGGAGCTCGACTGCCTGCAGGATCTGTCCGTCAATCCAGCGATCGGCAAGTCGCTGGACCTGATCCGGCCCGTCATCCGTTTTGATATGGAACGTCACAGTCGCGTTTCCGGACACCGCCGATCGCCTGGATGCGCCGGATTGCACGCGGATCGTCCAGTGTTGCCCCAGCACCGTCAAAGCGGCCCCATCGGTGAATCCGGGGATGCGGAACCGTTCGGCTTCGGCCTGCGCTCGCCGCTGATCAATCCAGTCGCGGTGATTCTCGATGAACTGGCGAATGTCCCAATCCGCCAGCGCAACCGGTGCAGAAACTGACACCGCCCCGGTCGCGCCGTGGACGCGCAAATACATCTTCCGAATCGGTTTGTGCGTGACCGTGACGGTCCACCCGGCGAACTCCATATACGTCACGTGCTGTTGACGTCTCCGGCGTATGCGATCAGGCATAGATGTCGCGGCGATTGAAGAGGACCACTGCTCCGGCAACCAGGGCGAAGGCTGCGGTCATCAAGACTGCCGCTCCTCCCCACCAAAACCCGGTCGTGATCGCGGTGCCGTAGAAATAGAACGCCGATCCAAAGCGCAGCCAAGAAAAGCCATCCGCCAGCCGGGCGATAACCAACGCGAGGTAGCTGATCAGGACCAGCGCACCACACACAGCCAGCGCCGTCGAACGCTGCCGCACGGTCGCCGAAAGCAGAATGGCGAGGCCACCAAAGGCGCACGCCAGCGGCCAAAGGGCAAGTGTGCCGGCGAACGCATCGCGCGTACCGATGGCGATATCCAGGATGCGAGCCATGATGACAATCGTCGCGCCCGTCGCAAACGCGATCGCGAACATGTAGATGGCGGCGGTTGCCGAGGAGGCCAGGATGATCGCCCGGCGTGGCAACGGATTGGCCAGGATCAAATCAAGCCTCCCCCGCTCCTCTGCCCCGGCAATCGCAAACGTCAGCATGATCATGCCGAAGAACGGCAGCAGGATCGGCATGATCACGCCAAGAAGCTCAGCGCCAAGGAAGCCCGAAAGCTCATCGAAGTTCGCAAAGTTGAAGGCAATGCGCAGGTCAAGTGGCATTGCGTCCAGATTGAGCGCACCTTCGACCGACGGATAGACCGCCACAATCAGCCCGGCATAGACACAGAACCCGACCAGCCAGAAGAGGGCGGTCCGGAATTCGCTCCGCATGCGATGCGTGAAGTAGACCCACGAGGCAGATCTCACGCTGCGGACCCTGCTTCGTAATAGCGGCGGAATATCTCCTCCAGCGCTGGCCGTTCGGCATCAAGCGACTCGACCTCATACCCGGAGATCAACTGGAGCAGGTCGTTCGGCTCGGCATGGAGACCTAACGCAGCGATGTTGCCCGCAATCTGATGATCGGTGGTGTTCGGGAGCGCGATCAGACGGTCGGCCAGGTCCGGAGCGATAGCATGTCGGAAGACGATGCGAATCTGCCGAACCGAACGACCCACAAGCTCATGCGGACTTTGCACAGCCACCAGCACGCCATCGCGGATGATCCCGACCCGATCCGCAATCCGCTCAATCTCCGACAGATTGTGTGACGAAATCACGATCGCCTGTCCGGCGTCCCGTGCTTCACCGAGCAAATCGAGAAAGGTCTCTTGTACGAGCGGATCAAGCCCGCCCGTCGGTTCGTCCAGAATCAACACCGGCGGCCGATGAAACATCGCCTGGACAATGCCGATCTTCTGTTTGTTGCCACGTGAGAGTTGACGCATCGGACGATCGAGATCGGCGGACAGGCGTCGCGCCAATTCGTCGGCGTGCGACAGATCAGATCCGATGCTGCGCAATCTCGCGAAGAGACGAATCATCTCGCGACCGGTCATCCGATCCTCGAGCGAGAACTCCGTCGGCAGGTTTCCGAGAAATCGCCGACTCTCCACTCCGTCATGCCGCACATCCCGACCATGGATTGTGATGGTTCCCGAATCCGGACGCAGGAATCCGAGCATACAGCGGAGTGCAGTCGATTTGCCGGCCCCGTTTGGACCGAGGAATCCGAAGATTTCGCCCGCAGCCACCGAGAACGAGACATTCTCAATGCCGCGGTTGTTGCCATACCGTTTGGTGATGCGCTCGACCACCACCGGGTCAGCCGAGCGCTCGGTTGCAGACTGTGCCTGGTTCACGTTGGATCAGGCAAGTGTAATGCGCTCGCTGATGGTCCCCGCCTTGGTCGAGGTGACAGTCAAGGTTGCCTCGCCACCATTCGGCGACGAAACCACCCATTCGACCTTCGCTCGCGAATCGATGGGATAGCCGTCACTCCAGGTCAGGAAGCCGTACTGATTTGCTCGCCCCGAAAGATGTCCAATCTCACGTTCACCAGTGCCAGTTGCGAACGATCCACCATCCGGCAACGAAAGCGCTGCCTTGATCGGCTTGAGGAACTGGGTCTTGAGTGCCTGCTGGGTCACGTGGGTCGGCAAAAAGCCTTCATTCTGAACTTCTGCGGTAACCCGGTAGTTTCCACCGCCTAGTGAGGTGACATCGAGCGAGCGGAATGCGATGCGCGGAGCGGTCTGCATGGCACGCAGGACGAAGCGGGCGTTCGGCGCCGTCACTTCTTCCAACCAGACTCCCGGCGGATTCTGCCAGGTGTACCGCTGGTCGTAACCACCAATCTCCACCGCTCCGAGCTGCGGATGATCGAATGGGGTCCAGGCCAGGAAACCTTCGCCACCAAGTTCATCATCGACCAGCTTGAGTATCTTCGCGTCGATCTCCGGATCGTGATCCTTGATGAATCCGATGAAATCGGTGACCTTGACGCCCGCCTTGCCCGGGAGATCCCAGAGCTCCGTCGCAAACGGGATGGCGCCGATGTAGTCGAACATGAACTCCATCAGGTTTCCGGTCGTCGGCTTCTTCTTGTCGTAGGCGAAGTCGTCGAAGATCGAGATGCAGGGATAGCCGGTTTCCTCGGTTCCCATCTTCCCGATGGCATCCAGCACATTGCGATCGAGTTCAGCCAATTCGCTGAAGGCGAACTGCGTGTGCGGGCGAAGGATGCAACCGCTGTACGTGTGGAAGTGCTGCGAGCCGTGGATGTTCGGATGCGCGATGAGAAAATCAGCCAACGCCCGTGTCTCAGGCTCAGACAGTGGGTACTCACCGGCCCCGCCCTGGTGCCAGTACGGCTTCCAATCGGTTGGGAAGTTGCGGTTCGCGTCCAGTCCGAGAATGGATGGAGCAAGCGAAACCGCCCCGCCCTCCCACTTCTCGATCATGCCTTCGGGCAAAAGGTAGTAGTAGTCGGCATCAGCATCGATCTCATCCGGCGCGCGCTTGACCAGCAATCGGCTGTCGTGCGGAGAGACCTTCCAGGGACCAGTCGGATCCTTGACCCGCATGGTCCGGATGATCCCGTCGCCGTCGATATCCTCCTCATGCATACCCGGCTTCTTCTGATCGTCCGGAAACGGCCGGCGCGACGAGCGAATGTCATTTGGGAAGCCATTCAGGATCGCGTCCATACCGTCGACATTGATCGCCGGAATGAAATACGTCGTTGTCTGATCGATGGTCCGCCTGACGACCGGGTCAGAATCACGGTTGGTGAGCATGTAGTTCATCAACCAGAGGACGGTTGCCTCGCCGGTGACCTCGCCCGCATGGATGTTGGCTTCCACCAGATACGCTGGCTTCTGATCGTGCGGACCGGTTGCAGGATTCGTCAGGGTCAGCGCCCAAATGTCGCGGCCTTCCCATGATTTGCCGATGCTCTCGATCGAAAGAATGTCGCTGTTTTCCGAAACCCACCGATGCAGCAACTCGGTCAGGTGATCGTATCGATAGTACCGATCAGGCCGATACTCACTGCTCTCGGCCGTCCATTTTGGCAATGCGTATGTCATGTTTGCTCCATAAAACAATGTTGCGCGCGAACATGCGCGGTCACATTGGTAGGCTACTCTACCGAGCCGGGCACTGCCTGCGTTCGTGATTGGCTGCATGAACGTGGTGCCCGTGTGTTTGACTCAAGGATGGTGAGTGGCTGTGGCTCCCGTGGATTTTCACGACGACGCAAATTCGGAGATGTATGCCCTGAGGGAGGCCTCGCTGGGATGGCGAATTACGGTCACCGCCCTGTTCGACCCGGCCGGTAAACGGGTGATTGATGTGGGATGCGGCGGCGGAATCTACTCGCGCGCGCTCTCGGAGATGGGCGCGGCTTCGGTGGTTGCGGTCGACTTTTCGGCGGCAATGCTCGATCAGGCCCAACAGACGTGCTCCCTGCTGGAAAACGTCTCGTTCGTGCAGGCGTCGGCAGAAGCGATTCCTGTCCCGGACCAATCTGCCGACATGATTCTTGCCCGCGGCCTGATTCACCATCTGCCGGAGATCGACGGATTCGCGCACGAGCTGGCGAGACTCCTTGCTCCCGGTGGCATGGTGCTCATTCAGGATCGGACCCCGGACGACATTTCATTGCCGGCCGGACCAGAGAACATTCGCGGATACACCTTCGAGGTCTTTCCGCACCTTCGCGATCTGGATCTCAATCGCCGGTACACATCGGATCAGGTCCACGACGCGCTGCAACAAGCTGGCCTTCAGGTCTGCCCGGATGCAACGGTTGACGAAGTCCGGATCATCCATGACGACCCCGAATCCTTCGCGGATTCGCTTCGCCGCCGCTCAGGTCGCTCAATCCTGCACGAACTCGACGACGCGCAGCTCGAGCACCTGATCGCATACATCCGGGATCGTCTGCCGTCCACCGGTCCAGTTATCGATAAGGACCGGTGGACAATCTGGACAGCTACCAAACCGGCTTAGGGCTCAGACGCCTCATCCTCAGTCGCAACGTACGTCTCGCAAAGCGTTCCGGTGTCACTTCCCGACCCACCCTTGCAGTAGTCGGTGTTGGGTCCGCCATTGAGCAGGTCGTTGCCGTCCTGCCCGTAGAGACTATCGTCCCCGTTCAACCCATAAAGCTTGTCGTTGCCGGTGCCGCCATCAAGAATGTCCGGGCCGGCATTGCCATAGATGGTGTCGTTGCCACTGTTCCCGAGAATGCTGTTGCCGGCATTGTCGACTGGACCACCAGCCTGCATGAAGTCGTCGCCAGGCCCGCCCCAGATTTCATCCGGATCGTTGTACGTGGTCGCTTCATACGAATCGCCCCAAATGCGGTCGTTACCATCGGCTGACGTGTCTGGATCGCCGCCCTGGGCGAACCCGTAGATCTTGTCCGCACCAGAGCCACCGGCAATGGTGTCCACTCCGGATCCGCCAAAGATCACATCGTTGCCGGGATCGTAGTCAACCGGTGGATAGTTGTAGTCAGTCAATTCGCTCTGGGTGATGTTGACGAAATCGTCGCCAGGCCCGGCATCGAGCGCATCATTGCCTTCGCCACCAGCGAGGAAGTCATTTCCGGACGAGCCGTAGATTTCGTCGCCCTGATCGCCACCGCTCAGCCAGTCATTGCCTGCGCTTCCCGAGAGATAGTCATTCCCGGTGTAGCCGGATAGTGCATCGTTCCCGGCCTCACCGTACATCCGATCGGCTTGCTCCTGCCCATAGATGCCATCGTTTCCATCGCCGCCGACCAGCTTGTCCTCACCGGTTCCGCCATAAAGAACATCGTCACCGGCGTTGGCCGAAGCGGAATCGTTACCGGCATCTCCGTACAACTTGTCGTTGCCAACCTGCCCATACAGGCGATCATCTTCGCCCCCACCATGCAGGTGGTCGATGCCATCGCCGCCGGTGATCTTGTCATCGCCCGAGCTGCCGGCATCCTGATAGCCATCACCAAAGATGATGTCATCACCGTCGGC
>JAPXRQ010000023.1:0-26161 GCA_033813515.1 Thermomicrobiales bacterium | reverse complement strand
GTAGTACGCGGTCAGATCACGGGAGATGGTGCTGCTGCAGACGGCGGCCGGTGAGGGAATTGCCGTCGCGGAAGGGGTGCTGGTCGCTGTGGCAGTGGCGGTCGCGCTGGGTGGGACGATGTGGGCATCGAGGCGATAGAAGTGCACGGACGTCTGGTGATCGACAAGGATGGTGCCAAATCCGAATGCCGAAAGGTCGGCGCACTCCGGATACATGGCCTTCTCTTCAGGCGAGAGCGGGCCGAAGAGGAATGTGCTTGAGATTGAACCAGTCGCCTGGAGCGTACCGCGATTGACTGGCTGATCGACCACGGCATTAGCCGTGCCAAGCCATGCGGTGGTCAGAAGTTGCTGCGGGTTGGTGTCGTAGTCCGGCAGGAGATCCCAGGCTGTGGCGCTGCTGTTGGGCGAGAACGGGATCTGCCATTGCGCCAGCGCGGCCCCCGTCACAATCGCGGAATCGGGCACGGCCTGCTGGAAGAGATTCTGAACAAGGGTTGCGGGGACGCTTTCCGAGAGATACAGCTTCGTGCCGACCGGATTGTTCTGCGCGTCATACAACGTGCCATACCAGACATCGACCGAGCGGCCCGGCGGCGTTGTGTAACTGGTGCAGGAATCGTTGTCGGAGGCACATTCGACGAAGTAGATCACCTGCTTTTCGGTGCCGAGATCGCTGTTGGCGATGTCGAACGTTTGGCCGGGGGTATGGCCCGTGCAGCCGCTGGTGTTGAGCGCTTCGTCAATCGTGTAGGTGCCGACCGGAAGATTGCGGATGATGGCCTCGCGCGTGCGGTACCCGTCGACGCATGCTCCGCCAGACGGATTGCCGACACCTGGGTGCAGTGTGATGCAGAACTGGGAGGTGTTGCTGCTCGTGAAGCTCGGACGAATGATGGTCGCGTTGTCGTGGTACTTCCAAGAGCCGAGCATGATGCGGACGCTGGCCGTGTCCTGCGTCATCGAGCCATAGGGTTGAACGACAAAGGTGACGGTGGTCTGGAATGTGGACGGCAGGGTGATTGTCTGGGGCGTGGTGGGCACGGTATACCCGGCGATTAGGCAGCGCGGGGTGATGGTCAGGGTTGAGCCGGTCGAGATGAAGTCGTACGGCGAATCCTGCGTGATGCCCTGGTAATCCGTGATGTAATCCCATGCGGTCGTGCCGGTGCTTGTGGTGTACGAGAAGCGATAACAGCCGCCCGTGACCAGGTTGCCGGACGGATCTTCGGTGCGGACGAGGATCTGGTGGGCACCGAGATAGGTCCAGCCAGCGCTCCAGCTGGTGGTCGGCACGCCACTGACCGATCCAATTGATGGGTCAGTACGGAGTGGCAATCCAGCGGGAGCAACGGTCATAACGGCAGAGTAGAAGCTGAGATCGAGGGCGTAATAGCGGGCTGGCAGCTGTCCAAAATCGATCGAACCGTCGTTGTCGGTATCGCAGCGCTCGGCCACATAGGTGACGCCATCGTGACCCACGATCTTGGCGCAGACGCCGCCGATCGGTGTGGGATTGTTGGCAGGAGAGACGTTCGTGGTGACGGTCAGGTTCCAGAGATGGGGCGTAGCGGGATTGGGCTGGAAATAGAAGATATCGGTGCTGTCGTAGCGGACGCGGGCTTCTTCGTCGACACCGGACACCCAGGTGCCATTACCGCTCAGGTAATGCAAGGTGTACGGCGCGCGATTGGGCAGGTTTACCGTGCCAGATCCGCCAGAACCGGTCGTGATTGTCTGCACGACTCCACCGTTCTGGATCACCTGGATCTTGATCCCGGCGGGTGCGGCAACGCATTCGCCATAGTAGGGATCAGTACCGGATTCGTAGTACCCGCAGTTCTTGAAGAGCAATCCGGCGTTGGGCTCATTGCCGGATGGTGGAGGCGAGGGGATCGTGGTCGCTGTGGGGAACGGGGTCGCGGTCGGGCGAGGGGTGTTGGTCCGGGTCGGGGTGGCGGGCTTCGGGGTTGCCGTCGGGATCGGGGAGAAGCCGATGCTGGTCTTGCCGCCGCGCATGGCTGTGTCGCAGTAGGAGGCGTTGGTCAGGTCGCGCGTGTACCCGGGCGGGGGCAAAACGAGGGCGAAGCAGAACGAGCCGGATGGAACTCCTGCGATCGTGGTGACGCCATCGCCATCGGTATCGCAGACCGGGCCGAGGACTGTCTGCGGACCGGGCTTGCCGTTCAGGTTGGTGGTGTAGCTGTAGCAGGCGCCGGAGAGTGTTTGCGGACCGTAGTAGAGGACCGAGGTCAGGACGACGTCGCCGGCAGGGCGAATTGTGAGCGGGATAGTTTGTTCGTTGGTGCCGGCAACAGCGGTCACGGTGATTGTTGTCCACGGATTGAAGGCAGCGGGAAGGCCCTGATCGCTGAGGGTGTACTGTCCGGGGACAAGCCCGGTGATGGTCAGTTGCCCGGTGCTGTCGGTGCAACCAGCGCTGAACTCGATCGGGCTGCCACCAACGGTTCCACTGATCTTGACGCAGATATCGGCCTGCGGAACACCCCAGGGTGCGGTGGCGCTGATGTGCAGCGAGGCGGCGGACGGACTGGACTGGCTGATGACGAGTTTGGTGTAGGTGCCGTTGCGGACCTGATTGGCTGCGCAAATCGGCTCGCTGCCGACCAGGTCGTATCCCGAAGGAGCAGTCGTCACCAGGCAATAGCTGTCGGCGACGATATCCGGGATGACCACCGTACCGTCGTTGTCGGTGTCGCAAACCGGACCGATGACTGTGGTCTGGTTGTGCAGGTAGGTCCAGCAGGCGCCGCCGACAGGATCACCGGTCAGGGCATCGCGGGTCAGCAGGGTCTCGGTGCCAGTCGGTTGAGCAACGACCCAGATGTTGTACGTGTTGACCGTGCCGAACGGGAGCGTGGCGACGAATTCCTGACCCGGCGGCATGGTGTAGCCGGCGGTGTTCTCGACCTCGATGAGGTACTGCTTCGGTCCGAATGCGGGGATGAGCACCGGTAACGAGAGCTCTCCTCCGCTGTTGGAGCAGTCTGTCGAGTTCCAGTCATGGTGGTCGCGCCCGTACAGGGAGGCGCAGATGCCGGAGAGGACGGGACCGGCGGCATCACCGACGTGGACGATGACCTGGGCACCGGTGGTGAGTGTTGCGGACTGGTTCGTGTTTGTGTTCGTGTTCGTGTTCGTGTTCGTGTTCGTGTTCGAGATTGTCGGACTCGGCGTCGCGGTGGGGTCGAAGGAGATCGGGGCGACAGCGGTGCTGGTCGGTGTGGCGGAGGGTTGGGGCGTTGCGGTCGAGGTGGGCATCGCGGTAGATGTGGCGGTTGGCTCCGACGTGGCGGTGGCGGAAGGGATCTCGATCGGTGGATCAGCGGAGGGCGAGGCATCCTGGGCTGCGACCTGGGGCGAGGGCAGCGAAGTGAGGATAACGAGGAGCAGAAGCAGCACGGCAGACATGCGGCCTGCGAATGAGGAACGAGCCATCGTGAGTTCTCCCGGCTGATGGATCAGTGCGCAAGGGGGGGACGTCATGCCGGGTCGCCAATTTGGTTCGCGATGGCTCGGCGGTCCGTCAGTCCCGTCCCCCATCAACAGATTGCCGGAGTTGGCAGGCAATCAAATCCGGCAAATCCGCCACTATCCGGCCGATTTCCCGGCTGCCTGGTTAACCCGTGTTAAGTCGAGCCTGGTTAGCCGGCCGAATTGAGGCTTATGTGGATGGTCCCGGTGAGTTTGGTGGGGGTGTCGGAGATGGCTACGCGAAGGGCCAGATCGAGCGAGACGACGGTGGTGCCGGCACCTCCACGGGCGCAAATTGCCTCGGGGCCGTCGGCAACGAATGTGTGCCAGGTGTCGGTTCCGGAAACACGCCACATGAGGGGGGATTGTCCGGCGTGTTCATCCCATCCGGCCAGGGCACAGGAAACGGTCCACGGTGCGTCGGCCTGGATGGTCAGCACCACGGCGCCCTGGCGGATATAGGTCGCGCCCTCGGCATCGGTCTCGCTCGTGATGCCGGTAAGCGTTGGATCGACCCGCCCAAGTGCCGAAACAGAGCCAAACGAACCGCCCGATCCCCCGATGGAAAGGCTGGAGGTCGTGGTTGTGGCGCTCGCGGTCGGCGAAGGGGTTGCGGTGCCAGCGGGATCGGCAGTGCCGGTGGCGGCCGGTGGGAGATCGGTGGAATCGAGGACGGTTGTCCAGGCATGGAGTGGCCTCGGATTGGAGGCAGATGTGGCGGTGATGATCAGGAAATCGGTGGTACCCGGGGCGATTCCATCTGGCGGGGTGATCTGGATCAGAACCAGACCGGCCTGGTCCGGAACAAAGGCGCCAAGGTCGAAGCGATGCAGATCATCGGGATCAGGCGAAATGGTCTGATTGGTGAGTCCGTTGGAGAGTGCGACCGGCCAATCATGCTCGGACAGGATGGTGAGCGTGATCGCCTGGGCAGTCGTGCCGTTGGAGATCGTGACGCGGTATGTGGCTGGCTGGCCGGCTGCGGTGCTGGCGACATCGCTGACGATATCGAGCGCGACCGGGCCGCGGGATGGGGCGGTGGTGGCGGTCGGAGCAGGCGGCACCGGCGTATTGGTCGGGACGGGCGCATCGGTCGCGGTGGACGAGGGTGGCATCGGGGTTGGTGTATCGGTCGGCGGGATGGGCGTTTCGGTCGGAGGAGACTGCGGGGTGTCGGTGGGAGCGGGCGTGTCGGTTGCGGTTGGATCTTCGCCGGTGGTGGGTTGATCGTCCTGCGGGAGGATTGCGGCAGAGATCGCGAGGCCTGAACCGGAAGAAGCCGACACCAGATGCGGGGCGGAACCGCCGAAGCCGAACATCAGCATCGCCAGGATCAGCAGTGCGGCGCTGGTCCGGAGCAGGAGATGCGGGTGTTGGCGACGGCGATCGGCGTGCATGGTGGCGACTCTCTAGGCGGCGGGGGTCTCGGTCAGTTGCGGGCAGATGGGGGCGACATTCGGTCCGGTGCCGCCGATGGAGAACGGAACCTCAAGCGAGACGGGGTCGGCAGAAGCGCCCGTCAGGTACTGGATCGTGAGCAAGTAATCCCCGGTCGGAAGCCGGTCCTGGAGATCCGTGGCAACCGGCACCGAGGACGCAGGCCAGATCAGATTTGGGCCGACCATGCCGGTCTGCCCGATTGCCTGACCATCGGCGCTGGCAACTGCCATGACGAGATTGGTGATGACACCAAGATCACCTGTGTTGTCGTAGAGGGCGGTAATCGTCGGACCCTTGTCCAGGTTTTCGCAGACGGATCCGGTCACGGTGAACTCTGGGGTGAACGTGAACTCGGTTTCGGCCTTGACCGGCTTCTTCGCGCCGTAGTCGATGGCAATCTCGGCCTGAAACGACTCGCCGGAGGTAACCGGAAGTGTTGATGTGGTGGAAAGTGTCGATGAGGTTTGCGGAAAGACAGCCGAGTTGTCCACTTCGAGCGTGCCGTAGTCCGAGCCGTCACCCTTTTTGACGGTCAGGGTGCTGGCTGGCTTCCAATGGATCTCGCCGTCATTGTTGGCAACGGCTCTGAAGCCGAGTCGGCCATCGAGCTCAAGGAAGCCGGCAAACTGGGTGATTTCGGCTTTACGTTTGTACTTGCCTTCAACAGTGATGAGGAACGGTACAGAGAGTTGGCCGGAGATGCCTGTCGCGTTTTCGCCACCGTCTCCTGCGACGGTGCGAATGGCGACGATGGCGTAGTAGCCGCCCGGATCGGTGTCGTCCGGAATGGTGATCGAGATGGTGACGACAGACTGACCGCCGACATCGAGATGGGCGGTGCCGACCGACGGGGTAAGCCATTCAGGGCGGGACCGGTCGGTGGCGCGATCATAGGTTTCCGGCACGATTTCGACATCGAATGCTTCGTCGCCCTGGTTGAAGACGTTGAGATCGACCGTACCTGTCCCGCCGGGTTTGCCGCTCAATTCGACGATGGAGGGCGAAACGCCGACTGTGATAACGGCGCGAGCAGGGGCGGCACTGAGCACGCCCCCGCAGGTGAGAACAAGAACGAGTATCCAGACGAGACGATATTTCATGGCGAGATCAATTCCTGACTGGACACGCGACCTGACGACGTTACGGAACCTGTGCCGCCCAATAGGTGATCGTGCAGGAGAGTGATCCCGCGTTGTCATTCACCAGGACGTCAAACATGTAGAACTCGGTGTAGGAGGTACCGGAAAGCGGTGTGCCACTGGCGCTGCTGCCGAGCTGTGGTGTCAGGACAGCTGTGGCAACCGTGACGGCACTCGCGAAGTTCGATCCAGCGCATCCGTCATAGGCCCCATTGCCGACGCGACCATGGGTATTCAGGATGGACGGGATACTCAGAGATCCGCGATTGACGGTGTATGCCCGGCTGCTGATAACAGTTGCCACCACGTTCGGTCCAACGAATCGGGCACCGGTGACGCCAGTCTGCGCAGGGTTCGTGCAGACATCGACCACGTCCGAGTTGGGACCGGTCTGGCCAGTGAATGTCATGGCATCACCGAAGCGAATCGTTCCCCGATTCAGGGAGAGCGAAATGGTGTCGGCGACAGAGCCAGTCACGACAACATTCGACGGGTCTGAAGTTGCGGCATTGGCGGTGCCGAGGGTGAGCGCGAAGCTGGAGATGAGCAAGGCCAAAGCGATAAATGCTCCGGCGAATCGATGTGTGTTCACAGCCTGGGTGATCCTCCTGAACGTGGAATTCAATCGGCAACGCGCCGATGAAAACGAGGGCGACCGGACACCCGACTGGATGTCCGGTCAGTTACCGGTGACGCGTCCTAAACGGCGGGTGTGAGTGCGTAGACAAAGGTGGCAGAGAGGCTGCCGACCGGAACCGGCCCACCGAGCATGACATCCACGGCCATGTACTGGCGGTGATCAGAGCCCGCCGTAACTCCGGCGTTATCCACCCAGTGCCACGGTCCGGGAGGAATCGCTCCGTAGATCGTTCGAAGGGTGTAGGAGTCTTCGGCGTCATCGCAGTCATCATCCCAACCGACGGTGCTGATGCGAAGGTTGTCCTGCCAGGCCGAAAGGCTTGTGTAGGAACTGGGAAGCGCGTCGAGCGTCACATCGTAGGCCGTGGAACTGACCACATGGACGACGATGTCATTGCTGACGTAGCGCGCGCCGGTAACTCCTTGTGGGTTGTGGCAGGCGCCCCGGATGTTACTGGCTCCCGGATCAATATCGCCGACGAAGTTCATGGAGCCGAAAACAATCGAGTCGCTACTCAGTGAGATCGAAGAAACCGACGTCACCGTACCGGTCACGACAACCTCGCCGGGGGCGGCTGAAACCGACCGGACGAGCCCAAATGTCGCCGATCCCAGCAATGCCAGGGTGCATGCGAGAGATGCAAAACGTTGTTTGAACATCGAGTTCCTCATTTCTTGACTACGAGCAGGACGGGAAAACTGCTGAAGATCAGGGAGCAGGGGTGATGACATAGACAAACGTGGTACTGAATGTGCCAGTCGTCAGTCCAACCGCCGTTGTCACGTCGAGAAGGAAGAATTGGTCAATATCCACGTCACCGGAGGTTGTTGCCGGCTTGCCTGATTGCAGCTGAAAAGGGGTCGTCCAACCATTGCTGATGAAGTGAGTTGCCAGAACCCCGGGACCTGTCGAGACGTAGTGATTGCAATCGGCGTAAATGCCTGTTCCAACGGCGAAATCCACATTGACAGATCCCGAAGGTGGACCGGCCATCTTTATGCCGAAGTTGTACTTCGTTGAACTGCTGACCGTGGCAGTAAACCCGTCCGAAACATATCGGTGGCCGTTTGAGATGGCGCACGAATCCTGAACATTTGCTCCGCCGCTGATGGTGCCCAGCGGATTGACTTGTCCAAAATTGATGGTGCCAGAACTTAACGACACCGAAGACGACGAAGTAAGTGTGGCTGAGACCAGAACGTCTCCCGGTGCTGCTGTCGCGACTCGAGTCAGGCCGAAGCCGCTGGTGGCGAGCAGGGCGAGGCTGAGGGCCAGGCCGAGTAAGCGTTGTTTGATCAAGGTCGGGGTCCTTTCTCTTCTGGATCCGATCAGCGGCTACCTGCCGTGACCGGGACTGGACTGGATCGACCCGAGCGTGCGTGTTTGCCGGATGGGTGATTGGCAGTGGTGCATCCTGCTGTCACAATCACATCTCCGGCAGGCGATCCCGTCGGGTGATGCCTCTGGATGCGGGGCGAGTGGGGCCTTGTCCATAACTCGCGACCCACTCGTCTCGCCTTGTTACCGCTTGAGGGTGACGCGGACTTTGCGATCCGGTCCCTCCCGTTCCTGCTTCCTCATAGACCTCCTTGTCTGCTCCCCCGAGTCAGTCGCGAACCTGTCGGCGGGAAATCCGCACATCGATCCACCTCCCTGGTGACCGATATCTGAGACTGCCGCCTTGAACCTGTCGGTCCGTTGCGGCCGGAATTGGCTGTCGGGGCGTTCATACGTGCACCTGCGCCTGGTAGGAGATGCCACCGGTGAATGTGCCAAGCGGATCGCCGGGGAGCACGTCGAAGACGAAGTACTCGGTGTATTGGCGGGCGTAGGTCGGTGACAAACCGTATGCCGAGGTAATCAGGGTCAGCGGCTTGGGCAGGAGAGCGGCGTACATCAAATCGGCACAGGCGCCGGGAAATGACGCATTTTCCCGGACGAAGAGGCGGTTCGGGGTGAAGTTGCCCCAGTGGGTGCGGCGAATGTCGTACGTCAGGTTGGTCTGGACCGTGACGACCACATCCGGGCTGAGATAGCGGGCGCCGCCGCCAAAGGCCGGACAGCTGGATTGCGCCGCATGCTGCCCATTGACCGAAAGTTGGGAGCCAAAGGTGAAGCTGGCCGATGCGACCGTGGTGGTGTTGGGAACGCTGATCGAGAGGCGCAGAACATTGACTACCCTGGCGCGGATGGTGAGTGTTTCCGAATCACTGACCTGCGCGGTGGCATAGGTCATCGTCGTCAACAGGATGCCAAGCGCGAGGAGGACAGCCAGGGGCGCGGAGCGTCGTTGCTTCACGTCGAGTGGATCCTCCCGTGCGTCTGGTGCATGAAGTCGACCAGTGATCTGGACAGCGACCTCGACGCAAACTCAGCGATCTGATATTCGCCGGCGGACCGATTTCCGACAGCGTGATCTGGCCAGGCGATGTGATCGGACATCGCGTGCTGACTGGGTTGCGTTGAGGCGAGGAAGCAGCACCCTGGATGGTTTGATTTGTTACAGCCGTCATCATCATACAGCCAATATGTACGGCAGCAATCGAGAAAAGCAGGTAGTTCGGGGTAGTTATTTCTTGTTAAGTCGGCGGTCGCAACCGGTTTCCAGGTTGGCCAGCCATCTTCGGCCCGTGGATCAGGCATCGAGGTGGACCATGCCGTAGCGCAGCGCCAGAAGCACAGCCTGCAGCCGGGAATGGACCCCCATCTTGCGCAGGATATGGACCATGTGGGCGGCGACGGTGTTGGTGCTGATCCCGACCGCTTCGGCGATCTCTTTGTCCGAGGCGCCTGTCGCGAGCTGGCCAAGGATGTCGCGTTCGCGCGGAGTAAGGCGGGCGGAGAGTTCGAGGGCGGCGCGTTCGTTCTCCTGGCGCTCACTGACCAGGCGGAGCATCTCGACCAATTCCTCTGGCTCATGAACTGGCTGACCGCGTCCGGCCCGATAGATGGCGGTGCGGATATCCTCCAGCGCGCAATTCTTGCTCAGCACGCCCGCAAACCCATTAGCCATGGCCTGGGCCCAATGCCAACGATCGTCGACGCCGGTCAGCGCGATGAACTGGGTGCGGGATGCGCGGGGTCCCCGATTTCTGATCAGGCTGCGTGGATCGCCATCGGGCAGATCCAGTTCACACAGCACAACATCGAAGCAGTGGGCGTGTTCGGTGAAGAGATCGGATGCTTCGGCGACCGAGCCGCAGTGGTTCTGGACCGTGAACTCGGTGTCGAAGTTGAAGGCATGGAGCAGGGCGAGGCGATACGACAAATGTCGATCGACCAAAAGCACGCCAATGCGTTCGTCTCTCATGCGTCGCAACTCGTTTCTGTGTTGCGGAGTCGTTGCGCGAACTGTTGGCAATATAGCCGTGGAGATGGGGGGAAATGGGGCAAAACCTGCGAGTTGCCGCAAATATCCGGAAATTCCCTAGTGGAATTTATGTAGGTTGTCTGGGGTAGGTGGAAACAGAAGATGTGGTGAGACATCGGCGCAATGATCCCGCGTGCGAAACGATCTTTCATTGCAGCCTGAAGCCATTGTAATGAATTTTCTGTAAATGGGAAGAGGGCGGAAGGCGGAAGGCGAAAGGCGAAAGGCGGAAGGCGGAAGGCGGAAGGCGGAAGGCGAAAGGCGAAAGGCGAAAGGCGAAAGGCGAAAGGCGAAAGGCGAAAGGCGAAAGGCGAAAGGCGAAAGGCGAAAGGCGAAAGGCGAAAGGCGAAAGGCGGTTAAGTGTGTCCTCCCCGTTCACTATGCAAGCGGGGTTGTTCTCCTGCCGTTCTCAACCGTCACCCTTCACCCGCACCATGGCAACCTATTGGTTGCGCTTTCCGCTTGTCGGTGATAAGGTGATGCGCAATGGAATGGTTGCGTATAGGAACGGGTGGTCCATGGAAGCGACTGGCAGGCAGGACCGGATTGAGCGCGAGGTGGTCTACCCCGTTTCGCAGGATCACCTCTGGGCGGTCCTGACCGAACCGAAGCACCTCAACGGGTGGTTCACGGACAAGGGTACCGATATCGACCTCAGGATCGGCGGCCAGATCGAGTTTCACTTTTCCTACGAGACCTGCCGGGCGATTGTGGTTGGCCTCGATCCGATCACCTACCTCGCCTGGCGTTGGCGTCCTGGATCGGGCGAGGATCCGGCACGTCCGCTGGAGGATCAGGGTCCGCTGACCCTGGTCGAGTTCACTCTGACCGCCGTACCGGATGGGACACATCTGCGAGTAGTGGAGAGCGGCTTTGCGGCCCTGACCTCCGAGCGGTTCGCGATCGCATTTGGCGAGAACTCCGGCGGGTGGGATGACTGCCTGCGCTCCATCGGTGAATGGCTGCAGTCCGGCGGTGCAGCGGCATGATTGCGGCTCTTCCCCAGGGAGGGGCGGATGTCTACGCGGCCCTGGCCGACCCGACCCGGCGCTGGATGATTCGGCGGATGGCAGGCGGGGAGGTGATGACGCCAACACGCTTTGCCGCCGAACTGCCGATCTCCCGCCAGGCGGTGAGCAAGCATCTCTCCGTGCTGGAGGCAAGTCGGTTGGTGCGGACCGAGGCCGTTGGACGCGAGCGGCGCTATCAGTTGGATCCGAAACCGCTGAGGGAAGCGGAAGCGTTCATCCGGGAGATCGAGCAGGCCTGGGATCAACGGTTGGATGCGCTGGGTCGGTATCTGGCTGGAGAGAAACCGGCGAAGCAGTAAGCGGGAAGGGGAAAGGGGTGTTCGGCGGACGCTGATCGTGCGCGATCGTTAAGGGCTCGCTTGCGTCACCGTGAATGCAGAGATGCTTTGGGCTTCGTAATCAAGCACGAAGAGAGTGCCAGCGGGGCCAAGCGTGATGATGGTTGGTCGGTTGAGCATGCCGGTCGGAGCGTCGTTCCCGTCTGTCGTCAACTGCCACACACCGCTGCTGTCGAAGATCGAGACTGTGGCGTTTTCATAGTTGGCCAGATAGAGATTGCCGTCAGCATCGATCGCTCCCGTTCCAACATAGCTGAAGACATTTGCGCCGTTGCCGGTGGGATCCCTCAGCGTGCCGAGGCGCGTGCCATCTGTGGCGAAATGAATGATGAGATCGGGGCCCGATCCAACGGCGACCCCGACCGAGCCGATGCGCGCCCAATACGATCCATCGGGTGCGATCGCCAATGGAAGGGAGCCCTGCATGGTCTGGCGACGGACGTATGTGCCATCGGTGCGGTACACAACCAGATCGAATGTGCCTATCGAAACAGTGCCGAAATCAGTGACACCAATTTCGTCGCCCCCGAGATCGAACATGGTCCCGATTTCTTCGAGCGCTTCGACATTAGTTGGCAGGCCGAATTCGCCGAGCCACGTCCGGTCGCTGGCGAAGCGCTGGATGCGGTGATTGCCGGGGTCGCTGACAAGGAACGAGCCGTCTGGGAGGAACAGGATCTGTCCCAGGTTCTTGAAGCTGTCGCTGTAGAACTGATCAGCAGCAAATGCAAACTGGGCAGGGCCACTTCCGGCCTCACCCCACGACTCCAGGTACGTGCCGTCCTGATCGAAGATGCGGATCGTGTTGGAGCCTGCTTCGGCAACCCACAGCGAGCCATCGGGAGCGACACCCATGCCGGTGGCGAGCGTCATGTTCACTGGCTGGGTCGCGGTTTGCCAACGGAAGGTGGTCTGAAACGTGCCTGCACTCGCGTATGAGGGCAGTGTGCGGTCAGGATTGGAATTGAAGGCACATGGAGTTCCGAGATCAGGTGGTTCAACGATCGAGACGTCGAACGCCAGCAAACGTCCGCCCGGCTTGTCTACGGCGTACAGCGCTCCGTCCGGTCCAAACGCGAGATCGTGGATCTCGAACTGCGTGCCGTCTGGCAGGCCGGACCATTGCCACAAATAGCGGCCTGTCTGATCGAAGACCTGAATGCGGTGATTTCCGAGATCGGAGACGAAGGCCCGCCCGGCGGCATCGAATGCGATTGAACTGAGTTCGTGGAACTGGCCCGGATCGGAACCGGATGTCCCGAAACTGAATGCAAATGTGCCGTCGGGACTGAAGACCGAGACCATATCGCTGCCCCAGTTGGGAATCCAAATCGAGCCATCCGGTGCGATCGCCGGATATCCGAGTCCGTTCAACTGGGCGGGATTGCGGCCAGACGAGCCGATGCGTCCGAGCGGAGTGCCATCGGCCCCGTACTGATGTATCGCGCCTGCATGATCATCGGCGATGTACAGGACATCGTTGGCATCGATCGTGATTCCGAACGGCCAGAGAAACTGATCGGGACCTCCGCCGAAAGAACCGATGGTCTGGATGAATTCTCGATCTGGACTGAATTTCTGGACACGGTGATTGCCGGCATCGACGACGTAGATGTTGCCCTGGCTGTCGAATGCAACATCGGCCCAGTTGTCGTCGTCCTGCCGCACGGGATTGCGCACAAAGTTGAACTGGCCCGGTTCCGAACCGACCTCGCCCCAGGTTTCGATCTGTGTGCCATCGGGGTTGTAGATACGGATCAGGCTGCGAACGGTGTCGATCACGCAGATCGTGCCATCGGGCGCGACGGCGAGTCCGGTAGGTTGGCGCAACTGCCTGGAATCGTCGACCGCACTCCAGCGCAGGCTGACGCTGCTTGCCGATGGCGATGCTATTGGCGTGCCGGGTACGTCGGTCGGAGCGATGACGATGTGATCGTCATCGGGTCGGGTGAGCTGCCACAGGAGACCGATGGCAGCAGTGGCAAGGACGAGCACCGCGGCAATGCGCAGCCAAATGGCACGGTGCCGGATATCGACGCGCTGTGGGACTGGGAGCAGTTCAAGCGATTCGGATTCGGTCGGGACGATCTGGAGCTTCGGAGCAATCGCCTGCTGCCGGAGGAGGGACTCGAGCAGGTTATCAGCGTAGGCGGGGCGAATCCAGGTTGCTTGCTCGGCGGTGTTGAGCGATGCGGCGAACGTGGTCAGGTCGGCTGGTCCGGTGGGCAGCAACGCCGGCGAACCCGATGGCTGGGCAACGATCCGATCGAGGTCGCTATTGAAAGCATCGATCTCTGCTCGTTTGCGCGTGAACCAGATCATGTCGTGCCTCCGGTCCGATCGATGTGCGCCCGGACCAAATCCTGCAGGTGCTTGTAGGCACGATGTTGGGTCGATCCAACCCAGGAGTAACTGCGACCCAGGAGTTCGGCGATTTCGGGATTGGTCAGACCAAAGAGACGGAGATCCATCACCTGTTGCTCGTTGGCCGTCAAGCGCGGCAGGAGGGATCGGACGAGGCGGATATCACTCTGCGCGGCCGCGATGTCCTCCGGATTGGAGGCGTGATCGAGCAATTCAGGGACGAACTCCAGCGAAACCACATCGGGGCGTGCGCGATAGACATCGACAATCGTGTGATGGGCAATGGTGAAGATCCACGGGCGGACATGTTCGATATGCCGTGTCTGCAGACCCTCGAGCACATTGAGGAAGATTTGCGAGACGACATCCTGCTCCAGATCCGGGTTGCGGAGCTTGCGTCGAACGTAACTGCTGACCCGGGGGAGATAGCGCTCGTAGAGTTCGGCAAGCGCGGCAGGATCGGATGCAACGCGACGGGCGATTTGCTCATCGGTTGCTGCAGGTTGGACCGCGAGGTGCTCGGTCGCCATGCTGATCCAGGCGCAAAGTCCACGGAAAGTGACAATTCGGATGCTCACAAGGGTAGTCGCAGATGGGCGCGCTTTTTCGCACCGCCCACCTGCGACTGATTGCTCGTCTAACGGGAAAGACGGGGGTGCGTGCCAGAAACCGGAGGAGTGGCGGTTTGGACGATGGCTCCGGCGGTCAGCGAAATGGTGGCAATTACCGGGTTGGTCCACATCTCGTCCTTGACGAAGATGATCGAAGCGCCATCGGGGGTGAAGGTGGGCTGAATTGCCTGAAATCCGTCCGGACCGAGTGCGGCGACGGCTGTCAGATTGGTGCCGTCCGGCGCGATCGTGAAGAGTTCGTATGGGCCGTCGACCCCGTTCGTGCCTGCTTGCGTAAAGGTGATCAGATCGCCGGTGGAACTCCAGTCGGGATAGGTGGCGAAGCCATCCATTGCGGCTAGGGAGGTGATCTCCCCGGAGGCGATATCAAGAACGACGATGCTGGAGCCAACAACTTCGGTGGCATCGATCGCACCGTCAACGAACTGGTCGAGTTCGAAGACGATCTTCTCGCCATCGGGCGACCAGCGGGGAACGTAGATCGTATGGTCCGGCTGGGAAACACTCCAGATCTTTGACGCGCTTCCGTCAGTCAGATCCAGCACCATCAACTGACTGTCGCTGAGGCCGTCCGGATTGGGGGAGACCAATTCGAAGACCAGGCTGCTTCCGTCGGGCGAGAAGGCAGGATCATCGGTCCACACACACGGGTCCGTGCAATCGAACGCCATGGTGGATTCGCCGGTGCTGACATCGGCGAGCCAGATGTCTCGGGTGCCGTCTTCGGCATCGGCCGAGAAGGCGATGTGTGTGCCATCGGGCGACCAGTCGGGGTGATATTGATCGCCGCCCGCAGCCCAATCAGGCGTCAGCAGGCGATCGGCGGAGCCATCGGGGTTGCTGATGTGGATGCGGCCATCCCACTGCATGGCCAGGAGTTGTCCACCGGCGGCGGACGGAGTGGCAGTCGAGGCATGTGCGGTGGTGCCGGCAAGCGGAAAAAACAGACAAACCAAAGCGAAAACGGCGAAGCAACGGATACGCATGGTGACCCTCCAGAAAACCCAGAATCCAGGGGCCGGTCGTTGGACTGCGCGCGCTTGCCAATTGTCCGGTCAGGAAGGTAGTCGGATGGGTGCCCGGATTTTCGCACCCGGGCAGTTTGGAATTCTGGAGCCTGGTCCTGGGCAAAAGCCTCGACGCGGGTCGCGTGATTACGGGACGCCGGTGGTGGTTTCGCACTGGAGCGCGGTGTCGACGCCGGAGCTGCCGCTGCAGGTGTCGGTGTCGGCGCCGCCATCGAGGTGATCATCGCCGGCCTGCCCGTAGAGGCGATCGTCATCGAATCCACCAAAAAGCTGATCGTCGCCGTTGCCGCCGGTGAGATGGTCGTTGCCCTCGAGGCCGGCGATCAGATCGTCGCCTTCGCCACCGCTGAGATTGTCATCGCCGACCATGCCATAGATGGTATCCAGGCCATCCTCGCCATAGATCGTGTCGTTGCCATCATCGCCCTGGAGGAAATCGTCCTCGCTGTCGCCATAGATGGTGTCGTTGCCGGTGTCGCCGTAGACAGAATCGAAGCCGGGACCGCCGTTCAGCATGTCGTCCCCTGCGCGGCCGGTGATGGTGTCGTCGCCGGTGCCGCCATCGATGATGTCGTTGCTGACCTCGCCGTTGATGGTGTCGTTGCCGCTGGAACCCTGGATCGTGTCGGCGCCAGTACCGCCGATGACTGAATCATTGCCGGGACCACTATCGATGATGTCGTTGTTGGCGCCGGCGTTGATGTAGTCGTCGCCGGTCCCGCCCGAGATCTTGTCGGCGCCATAGCCGGACGTGATTATGTCGAGTTCACCTTTGCCATAGATGGTGTCGACGCCATCGCCGGTGACATCGTCCGGGGTATCGGCGCCACCAAAGATGGAATCGGGCAGATCGCCGCCGATGATGGTGTCGGCACCGAGGCCGCCCATCATCTTGTTGTAGCCAGGGCCGCCATCGATGCGGTCGTCGCCGGGGCCGCCATCGATATCGTCTGGGTTGAGCAGATCCGGACTGTCGCCGCCGCGGATGATGTCGTTGCCATCGCCGCCATCAATCAGATCGGTGCTGGAACCGCCGGTGATATCGTCGTCGCCTTCGTTGGCAAAGACGGTGTTGGCGCCTTCGCCGGTCGTGATCGTATCCGGACCCTCGCCGCCGTAGATCTCGTCGTCGTCGTTGCCGCCCGAGAGGTAATCGGCGCCGGGATCGGCATCGCCTCCGCTCAGGAAATCTTCCCCATCCTGACCGTAGACGCGATCGTTGCCGTTGTCGCCATAGAGACCATCGTCGCCGGTACCGCCGGTGACGTGATCATCGCCATCGAGACCGCGAACTGTATCCATCCCGTCATCGCCGGCGACATTATCATCGCCCGCATCGCCCAGGACGACATCGTTGCCGGCATCGCCGTGGATGGAGTCGTTATTGGTATCGCCGCGGAGGAGATCCTCACCATCGCCGCCGCTGATGATGTCGGCGCCGCCGCGTCCGCAGATGACATCTGCGCCCCCAAGACCGTTGATGGTGTCGGCGCCGGTGGTGCCGCGAATGACATCCGGGCCTGGGGTGCCGTTCTGAACGCCGGGGGTGGTCATGATGATGGTGGCGGGGTAGAAGGTGGTTTGGAAGGTGCAGCCGAGGACGGCGCGGGCGGGATTGGCGAGGGAGATGAGGGTGACGAAGGGTATGAGGAGAACGCAGGCAAGTCGGACAACGCGCATGGTGTTCTGCTCCGGCGGTATGCGATTCGGGGGTATGTCTGCAGTTTAGCAGGCGGAGGCAGGGAAGGGCATTTCGGCGTTTTCAGAACGAGGGGGAGCTCAAAGAGTTCGCCTGAATCAGGCGGCGATTCAGATGTCGGTTTCGAAGAACCCAAGCGCGGGTTCCTCATCTGTACCCACGAGCAGCGCGCGGTCAAGCAGTCCATTGAACTCTTCACAAGAGGTTTCCGGGATGAACATGCAGTTATGGCAGGCGGCCAGGTTACCCAGCTCACGGGTGGACGTAACTGACTCCGGTATCGCCTCCATGCAAACTGGATCTGCGGCACACCACCTCGCCCTCTGCAGTGCTCGTTCAATGATCAGCGGAAGGTGATCAACTTCACCGAGGCGGACTAAGCCTCCAAGCGAACCGGAAGAGTCTCCCGAGGCCGTGTAGATAAGCACCGACGCCATTGAACTCGTGGGTACCGCTGATATGAACAAGCGCTCGCGAAGCGCGGCCATGGAATATCCACATGACACCACAAATTCGCGAAGGAGCGCATGCGAGAGCGTATGCACGAGCATGAGTCGCGCAAGAATAGGATGCGAGCGGGTTAGGTTCAGTCCGGTAGCGTTCGATGAAATGTCGATATCTTCGCTCATTTGCAGGATTCGATTGAGCACTGCCGGGCGCTGCTCCCATTCGCGCACGCGGGTTTCATCCAGCTGAAAGAAGATTCCCTCACCGTAAACACGGAAGGCTGGCAACCAACGCTCTTTCGGGTTCTGAGGCATCGCTTGCCACATCATGTTTTGGAGATCACGATTGCTTGCCGCGGACTGCTGAATGCGCTGGAAACCGACCTGTACTCGCGTCTCCCTTAACCTAGGAATCAAATTAATCGCAGAGAATCGCTGGGAGAGCGCATTCGAATAAGTGCCGACCTCCTGTGGCCGGACAGCGAGGAACTCGGTTTCCTGTGCTCTCAGCAGTTCTCCATGCTCGCGGAGTCGAAAGACGATTTCATCATCAGTGTCATCATCGGCAAGTGATGCAACAATCGCTTCATTCGGGTTTCTGAGAATTCGAAGTGCTTCCCGCACCTGATCAACAGTGAATTCAACCAGAATTGGGCCCGCATTGGCTTTTATGGCATTCTCATCTGCTCCCAACGTCACTAAAAGATCCAGCGGCGGAGAGTTAAGGGCTTCAATGCATTTCTCGATTGGTCGGTTGTCAGTGACCGGCAAATGGAGGGCGGACTGAACAATTGAAAAATACACATTCGATGCCGTGCGAACGAGTGCTGTCAACGGGAGCCCACACGGTTCCTGGTAGTCTGCGTCTCCTTGCCAAACTCGGTTCCCTCGGCAAGTTAGCTGTGGAAATCGATTGGTTATGGCATTCACATCGAGCGCACGGTCCAATAGCTCAGACCTGCCGCACCCTTCGCAGGTTACCCGAAATGCCGTGACACCGATCCCGGTGGTCGAGACCAATTTCAACGGTCCGTTACATACGCTTTCCCCTTGGCCATGAACCCAGTACCACCAGGGAAACTCTGCCAGATGGCCGCGTTCGCAGCAGCTAACCAGCTGGACTTGAGCTAGTTTTCCCTTCCCAGTGTCGCCTTCATGCGGGTATCGGCATGGCGGGGAACCAGTCCTGTGATAGATCTTGTCCCGACTGAGACGATGGCAGATCGAGCACTCGAACCATTGGGGAAATCGATATGCTGGGATTTCAATCTTAGGGTTTCGGACAGTCGACTTGGGGCGTCGGTAATCTGGTGGCAAACGGAAATGGTCCACGTTGAGGCGACGCTCCAGCCGCCAATCGTTGAGCCGAAACTCATCGATTTCTGTTGCTTCACGAAACCATTGATCGATTGGGCTGGTCACCACGGAGATACCGTTTACGAGTACGGTCATCGCACCGACACCACTTTGACCGACCATATGCGCACGGCGAATTGGACCCCCGGCCATTAGTCTTCCTCCTGCGTACTGGGCATGTCCCAGGGAGTGGCGATTCGACACTCTGCATCAACGTTTCGCATTGACGTCAGAACCGCCCACGCTTGTTGTTCTATTCGAGGTGAGACAAAGTCCCCTGCTCCGTACGCGAGCCCCTTTTCTTCCCGTTCCTCGGCCCTCCAATGGATGGGAAGTCGACTTTTCCATTCGAGCACGCGTTGGTCGAAGACCTGGCTAAAGTTGGCTCGCAGCTCCTCAGAGCTCGACTCCAGGCGTTGCTCATATATCTCGCGAACCGCTTCAATACCGTCTATCGGAACAGGAGTTGGTTCGGTTTTTTCTGGTCCTGTCTGCCGAATGTGGGCAATCATTGCTCCATGAAGGGTTCTCTTCAGGGCCGGAACTGAAAATGGGGTCAGCGTGGTGGGCTCAACCTGACTGTACAGTCGTTCGTGTACGGATCGAAACTGTTCATAGTAGGAACGGTCGCGAGCGCGCGTCGGCGAAAACACCGTTAGAACCAGACCAGGTCGTTCGTGCCAGAGACGACCAACTCGACCTGTGGCCTGAATGTAACTGGCCATTGACTTCGGTTGACCGATGACTGTCATGAGCGACAAACGATCGACATCCACACCAACTTCAATAATGTTTGTTGCAAGGCAGATATCAACCGCCTTCCCGTGACCTTGGTTGCCAGGATATGCTCGGGTGATGGCATCGAGACGTTTAGGGACCTCGCTCCCGCTGATTCGGCCAGTCAGTTCAATTGAATTGTTCACGAATCGCAGTGCGCCTTTGCCAGCGGATCCGTAGCGCCGTCCGGTTAGGCGGACGAAAGTCGGCACGCCGGCGGCAATGAGCGTGAGGCTGTTTCCAAGTTCCCTGAGAGATCCAAAGAACATGAGATTCGTCCACCAGGGGTCCTTGGCTGATTCATCTCCCTCGAGCCGATGGACGAGCTGGTGCGTTGTGCCAACCACACGGGCAATCGCATTTTGATGCGAGCGATAGCCGGGGGCCAGGATACCGAGATACTTCTTACCAGGTAGCGGTTTCCCGTGCTCATCGGTCGCTGTTCGAGCAAAAAAGGAATCGCTCGCGTCGAGACCCGGAGGTGGGAAGAGTTGTGAACTTCGACCAAACAGGGCGTCTACATGTTCACGGTAGCCGCGGATTGTCGCGGTGGAAGCGATGATCTTGGGTAACACCGGAGTGGTGGAGCGATGGTCCGTACACAAATCTTGGATAACTGGTTCATAGCCGCCTGCTACCGAGCCAAGCGGACCGGATATCAGGTGCAGTTCATCCTGAATGATGAGCGACGGGGGAGTTCGAACTTGGCTGCCAGATTCGTCCCGTCCAAATAGGGAACGGGCATCGTTCCTCCAGGCAAGCTGGGCAAATTTGTCAACCGTGCCGAGGAGAAACTCCGGCGGATTCTCATAAAGAACGTCGTCGATAACGGTGATTGGGAGGCCTTGTCGGAAATCGCAGAATGAGTCGGTGCATCGCGCGGTGACGGAAGCTCCATCTTCAAAATAACCAAACCGATAAAGGGAACCGGTCCTATTCCCTGAACGATGTTTGGTGCCTTGCTTTTCTGGGAGCATATCTGCTCCACACCATGGGCAAGCGTCCAGAATGAAGCTGCTGTCAAGGTTGGAATCTCCCTTTCCAATCTTCTTCAGGAGGTCTTGCGCCTGGCTATTGCGATTGGGAGTTGAGCCACCTCCAACCCACATCCCAATGGTGATTGGCTTGGAACCGAGTGAGTTCTGGTTTTGACGGCGAATAAGTTCCATCGCACAGATGAGCGCTGAGGCCCGTTGGAACTGCTGGGCAGTAAGGAGCCTGAGGGTGTATCGCATAAGGACTGTCGTGCCGTAATCGCTAGGATTGTTGAGTCGGCGAAAGAAGATCGCGAAGGCAGAAAGACCCAGGTACGCTTCGGTCTTGCCACCTCCGGTAGGGAACCACAACAAATCGACCGTTTCGCGCTCGGCGTCGTCAGGCAGCACGACCGATTTGAGGTTTGCGAGCATAAATCCAATTTGAAACGCTCGCCAAACCGCTGGAGATGCGGCTTCCAGCCTCGTCTCAAGAGAGCGAAATGGCGGGGAGAACTCAAGACGCCCTTCTTTGTCGTTGGGAACCTGTTGACGCTTGCCACTGGTTCGCAGTCGTTGCATTTGCATCGATTTGTTCGCAAGACGGAATGCCTCGGCAGCTTGACGATTCGTCTCGAGGAATCTGATGCCATCATCCATCCGATCGGCATATTTCTCGCACACCGTCAAATGCTGAGCGGCAGTAGACCGGAAGACATCGGAGGGAAGGGCGTCCTGCTCACTGCGAAGTTTGGCGATCCAGTCGCGATAAGTGGTGACTAGTTCCCGCAATTCGGAATGGTTGTTTGCCGATTCTCGCGCTAGTGACGCCATTTCTATCGAGAACGGGGTGCCGTCGCTTCGCTTCACGTCTGCCGACACCGGTGGCAACTGAACACTTGGTATGCAGTCCGTTTCGACACTGGCTGCACCCAGGAGCTCTGAGTTCGCTTGCCAGTTAGCTGCGCACCCGTGGCCTATCGCAAATGGCGCCACCGATCGGTAAAGCAAGTTGGCCGAATGCTCGTCCTCATCCAAAGCAACCGTGTTTGCGATTGGATAGGGAAGAATCCTGCCTTTGTCCGGGTCACCCACATGGCACCGGATTTTTGCCTGAAACAGACTTGACCGATCGCGCGCACCATCTTTCGTCCGATTGGTCAAAGTAGCAGTTAAGATGAGATTCCCCGATTGTCGATATTCACGCGCATGAACTTGGAAATCGAGCGTAAGCGTTTTGGCTCCGTCAGAAGAGGCGTATTGAAATGATTGCTTGTGTGCGTTGACGGCAGCATCCATGGGTACCAGGATCTGAACCTGCTCACGGATCGGAATTCGTACCCACCATTCACGTTCAACGTTGTTGATTCTCGGGAAAAAGTGCTCATACCGTGCGCCCGTAATCTCGAACGTGAGTGATATTGTTTCAGTCGGATTGATCAGGAAGCTGACGCCCAGGGAACTTTGCTGACGAAACTGGACCGTGCTTCCGGCCGAATGAAACTCTTCCACGCCTTCATCGACATCAGGTGATCTTTCGACGGCTTCCGCATCAGTGAGCAACGAATTCTGCGTCGCGGCGTCAATCGGAATGTCCTCTTCATTCGAAATATCCAATGCTGTTTGAATACTCTCGCTGGCGTCGTCACTGCTTGAGCCAGCCGGAACGAGCACACCGATGCCATACTGCTGGCCAGGGGTGAGATCGGAGAGAATCTCTTGTTCCGTGGCCTCGTCAATCCACGGTCCACGGCTTTCGTCCCAGCTTGAAAAGTTGATGACTTGTGTGATCTTGAGTGGCTTGCCAAGTGTGAACCGTGGTCCATGAAGCTCCCCGATGAGCTGCTCGACCAAAATTTCACGATTCTCGATGTGGATACCTGGGATCGCCACTTTACCGCCTATTTCTGTTACACACGAATAGGTTTGTTCATCTGAGTGAACCGAACAGCCTCGACAGACCCGAGATTCTCCTCGATCAGAAAAATGGTCAACCGTTCGTTGCCGAGTTCAGCCATTGGGGGAAGCTCTAGGCCGTCGCGGATATCCTCAAGCTTGAGTTCGGAGATCTGCTTTCGGATTGCATCCCGTATCTGTTGGCCCGCTTCCCGATGCGCTTCGTTGATCTCGCCCATATCGTTCCACAATGAATTGGAAAATTTCTGCAAGCCCAGAAAAGTCATGAGTACGTCCCAGTGTTCTTTCCGCTGATTGCGGATGAAATTCTCGGCTGACCAACGACTTACATTGGTAGGGGTTGCAAGATCGCCCAGACCGCGTATTCTCAGTATCCGAGCGACGTTTCCGCGTCCATTCTTCTGAATTTCGGACCGAAGCTGCTTTTTCCACAAGTCCTGCATCTTCCGCAGTGGCGCGGCCTTGGAGCCAAGCAAGGTATCGGCGATATCGGCAATCAACTCACGGTCGCGATGTGTCCGCAATGCGATGTAGTCACCACTTTGAATATCGCTGGCGTGTCGTTGCTGAACCACATAGGAGGATTCACCAAGATCAATCGTATAGACCCTGCCTTCCAGCGGAAGAAAAACGTAGGCACCAGAGCCCAAGCGAAATATCTCAGCATCGCCAACGGGTACATTGGCTTCAGAATTCGGATCGACCCCGCTGCCAGCAGATAAACCGACCAACGCGTTGATCTCAAATGACTCATCTTGCGGCTCCATTGAATCAATCGGCTCGACCGATGATGGTTGGCCATCGCCTCCATCGTGAAGAACTTGGACTCTTACCTTGACAGTCGAGACACCTCCCCAGCCAGACGGAAGAAGAGTCGCTTCAGGCGGCTGTTGACCGAAGCCGGCGAGCGTCACTATTTCCCGATGTGCCGATCGCATTGCCTGGCGCATCGGAGAACTGAGCCATTGTGGGGGGCCCACGAGAATCAATCGCTCATAAACCTCCGCTCGGCGCAGATCAGCATCTCGAAGAACCCGAAAACTGTTGTTGCCGGCCAAAGACTTTAGGTGCTCGCTGACGATAGAGTTCAGCCACTGCCTGGTTGTGAGAACTCCGGAGATTCCTGGCTGATCCAGCAAGGAGCAAACTGCGAGGCCAATCTCTGTAATCTCTAAGTCGGCAAGTGAACGGAAATGGTCAGCTACGCGCTGCGCGGCAACCTGATGCTCCGGATAAGCCATCGAAGCAGATTGAAGATCGGATATGAGTTGCCTTGCGGACTTAAACTGAGATAGACCGGACGAGCCGATTGGAACAGGCGTACATACAGCAACATAGGAGAGCCATTTTACGCTTCGAAGCAGGTCAGCAATCTTGAGATCGGTTTTAACCACGTCCCGCCAGGCAAACTCCAAACTGCGCACCGCTTTGTAACACTGCTCCGTTCGGCTATCGTCGACCAGGTGGAGCCGAATTCTTGATGAGGCCGCTATGTCGTAAATCTGGGTAACCTTTTGAAGCGGAGCAATCATGAATGCCGCACCTGAAAATGCGCTAACTCACAACCACGAGGAGGCGACGGAAGCTTGATGTGTATTTCTTCTTCCTGATCAACACGATCTGCCCAAAACTGATGGAGCTGATCCACTACTTCGGTCAAATCTTGATCGCCATATTCCATCACTATCACTCGATTGACATTTGAGTGCTCGCGACTACGGTTCAGGAATGCACGGCCGCCATCGAAGATAACGAGACGCTCCCCTTCGAATTGATTGACTTCGCTTTCGCGACGGCGGCGAGATTCGAATCGAACGCGGCGAAGGGTCTGCTGGTACTGGTGTTCATTCACTAGAAGCAGCGAATCGAGGGACCGATGCTCTGGGTTGGTCGGTCCTTCAATCAGTGGTGTATTGACTTCCGCTATCAATGTTTTTCGCTCTCCAACGATGGTTACCGATGGTTCATTCGCGGTTGAGATGAACCAAGTTTCCTCCTCTGCCACCACATGCCTAGCCAGGAGGTGCGCGGTTGAGTTGAGCGGAGGAACATAAGCATGTTTGGGCAGCCAATTCACAACCAAAGGATTTAGTGACAATTTGCGAAGATTCTTGTCCTTTCCCTTTCCTGCCAAGTCTCTGAGTGTGAGTAAACGACGCTGGTCTTCTTCTTCTGTCTTGACCACGACCGCGCGAATTTTTGGCTTCTCCGCATTAGCATTGGGTCGTTGAATTTCAGTTCCTGGAGCGAGTGAGCAGAGCCAATCGAAGTGCTCTTCGTATGAGACGATTCGCTCGAGCATTTCGCCCAGCACTATTCCAGCGGCTAGAAACACTGAAGCGAAGGCTCTCGTTGGAACCAGAAGAACGATGACATCATCCAAGCCAGTGTGCTTGGTCGACACGAACGCTTTTCCCAGCTTGACTAAACGGTAAGCCCACTCCGGCAAGTCATCCGATTTGTGCTGTGCACCTCTATATTGAACTGCCACGTCGTTGTGATGTCCTAGCGATCTTCTCAGTACTGAACGTACGTACTATCGCCAATAGATGACGATGATTCAACTTTCTGTAGGCACCGATTCGTCATGTTTGGTAAGTCCATCGAGGATTGAGCGGGTAAAGCGGCGGAGCTATCTATCTCGATCGATTGGCGTATGTGACCAAACACTCAGCGTAGACACGACTTGCGCAATTCGAATTGTCGATTGGCCGCCGAGTTGTTTCAGGGGTGGACGACTACGGTGAGGGTGACGAGGAGAACGGAAAAATGTAGTGCGGCGGTTCCATACGCCGCCCCGGTTTGGTGCCGCTTCGCTCTTCGTTTATGTGCGTTGACAACCACATGAGGCAGTCGGCCGGGGGCGCGACGGGCTGAAGCCCATCGCTATCAAATCCGTCGGCTAAAGCCGACTCAACTGGTAGAAAACCCAGTCGAGTTCGCACCATTCATAAATGGAATCGGCGGGAGCCGTGGCCCCCGCCGATTGACGTTACTGCTCGATTGATCGAACCGCGGCCCGCTTTCCGCTTTCCTCTTGCCTCTTCCCTCAGGCGGACTACGTGGCCAGGGCCGGGAGGTAATCGAGCGGATTCAGTTCGGCCTGATCGGTCTTGAGAATGAAGTGGACGTGCGGGCCGGTGCTGTTGCCGGTGCTGCCGACCTGGCCGATGCGCTCGCCCTGGCTGACTTCCTGCCCAACGGTCACCTCGATCACGCTCATGTGCCCGTACAGGGTGTAGTAGCCATTGCCGTGATCGATCTTGACGTAGTAGCCGAGGCCGCAATCGCACCAGCCGGCGACGATGACTGTGCCGCCATCGGACGCGACCAGCGGGGTGCCGAGGGGCGCGGCCAGATCAATACCATTGTGGTAGTAGCAGCCGAGCGTGGCGTTGTACGGCTCGAAATCGTAGATGCTGCAGCCGAAGGCCTGGGTGAAGCGGTAGCCGGTGAGCGGATAGATGAAGGTGCCGGTTGCGCCGGTGGTTGATTCAGGGGCCGATGACGCGGAA
>JAPXRQ010000022.1:0-26482 GCA_033813515.1 Thermomicrobiales bacterium | reverse complement strand
TTGAGCGACGCCCCCATGCCCATCAGGATGCCGAGCGCGATCGTCCACCACCACGACGGGCGCCGGGCCAGCATCAGGGCACAGAAGCCGCTCAGCGCGATGACCGTTGTAAAGGCCATATCGGAAACCGCCAATGTCGCCAGGTAAATGGTGAGCGGGTGCACCCCGAGAAACACACCTGCCACGACTCCCCCAATCCAGTTGGAGAGCATGGTTACGATCACGTATGTGGTCAGGACCAAGACCAGTCCGAGGAAGATCGACGTCTTGCGGGCATCGAGCAGGACTTCCACCTGAGGGACGTTCCCGTTCGTTACGTTCCAGTTGACATCACCGTCGTTGCCGTAAACGAAATTCCAGGGTCCATTACTGTCGAGGGGCTGACCCTGAATCAGGAGGCCAAGACCCGTGATGTACGAGCCCATCGGCGGCTGTCCACGGATCAGGTAGGAGTCGGACCAGAACGAACCAAGCGGGTGCTGAAGTTGCTCGAGGTAGACCGCGCGATTGATCCAGCGGGATTCGTCGGGGTGGAAAGTTGACTTGTGCAGCGAATCGGAGAACTGCCAAAGCGCGAAAAGCAGGACCGCAAGCGCGCCCGCCACTTGCAACCACCGATTGCACCGATCCCACCAGGTGGGAACGGCCGGGACTGGCTCAAATGCAGGAGTTTCAGCGGCGTCCATGAGGCGAGTCTAGCAGTCGTTCCTGAAATCAGACCGGCAGTAGGCCAGCGGCGCGTTGCAGGCGATCGAAATAGTCCGGGAACGTCTTGGCCGTGCAACCTGGATCGAGGATGTCGATCTCACCTGTCAGGAGCGCTGTGATGCCAAAACTCATGGCCATGCGATGATCATCGTATGTGTGGATTGCGGCTGCGGTGATTGGGCCAGGGGTGATAACCAGGCCGTCCGCAAACTCTTCCACGCGCTGACCGATGCGACGCAGCTCGGTGGCGAGATCGGCAATGCGATCGGTCTCCTTGAGCCGATTGTGGGCAATGCCGGTGATGCGTGTCGGCCCGGTCGCAAAGGGAGCGATCGCGGCAAGTGTTTGGGCCGTATCCGGGATCGTCCCCATGTCGATATCGATCCCCCGAAGCGTGCCGATTGGCGGACCAACCACTTCGGTGCGATCGGACGTCATGGTGACCGTCGCGCCCATCGCTTCCAGCGCTCGCACGAACTGCAGGTCTCCCTGAGTCGACGCGGTTCCCAGCCCATCCACGATAGCCCGACCGCCTGATGCGGCGGCGGCGGCGAAGAAGTACGAGGCGTTGGAGGCGTCCGGCTCGATGTGATAGGTCCGGCCACGGTAGCGCTGCCCGACCGGAACGCGGAACGATGCCCAGGTCTGGCGATCAATCTCAATCTGCACGCCGAACTCGGCCATGACCGCTGCCGTGATCTCCAGATACGGTATCGAAACGAGTTCGCCGATCACCGAGATGGCGACCTCTGATCTGGCGTAGGGAGCAGCCATGAGGAGCGCGGAAAAGTACTGACTGCTGAGATCGCCGGGAATGGCACAGGGACCGCCTGGCAGACCGCTGGCGATCACCTCGACCGGAGGGCAATCCGGGGTCATCAATCCGCGCACATCGGAGCCGATTTGCCGCAGCGCATCGAGCAACGGACCGATGGGGCGCTGTCGCATGCGCGGATTGCCATCAAGCACGTAGCGGCCGTGGCCGAGTGTAAGTGCGGCGGTCAGGAAACGGGCAGTCGTACCGGAGTTTCCGATGTAGAGCTCGGCCTTGTCCGCAGGAAACGTGCCGGATCCCCCGGTCACATTTGCGGTTTCCGTGGCGGCATCGACGTTAATCGGCAGCCCAAGCGCCGCGATCGCTTCGGCCATATAGCGCGTGTCGTCGCTGAGCAGCATGCCGGTCAGGATCGAGTCGCCCTCCGCCAGCGCAGCGATCAGAAGCGCACGATTGGTGATCGATTTTGATCCGGGCACTGGTACGGTGGCGTCGAACGGCCGGTCGAGCCTGGGTAGACGAATTGAATCAGACAACGAACTTGCCGTCTTTCAGCAGAAGATCGCCATCCATTGTGATTTCACCGCCCTGTCGGAGATCACAAATCATGTCCCAGTGCACGGCCGATTTGTTGCTGCTGCCCGTCTCCGGATAGCCGGCCCCGATCGCCATGTGAACCGTGCCGCCGATCTTTTCGTCAAACAGAATGTTGCGGCTGAAGCGATCGATGGAGAAGTTCGTCCCGATCGCAAACTCACCGAGGTAGCGGGCGCCCGGATCAGTCTCGAGAACCGATTCGAGGTACTCCTGGCCCCGGGTTGCGGTGGCCTTGACGACTTTGCCTGCCTCAAAGTCGAGCTGAATACCTTCAATCTCGCGTCCGCCTGTGACGACCGGATAACTGAATGTGACGTGACCGTTGACACTGTCCTCGACCGGGCCGGTGAAGACCTCACCATCCGGGAAGTTCTTGTCGCCGGCGGAGTTGATCCAGGTGCGGCCACCGACATCCAGGGTCAGGTCGGTTCCGGGTCCGCTCAGGTGGACCGACTTGCGCCCCTCGATCCAGTCGGCAATCCGTTGGCCCTCCGCGGTTTGCGCCCGCCAGGCGGCCACCGTGTCATCCTGATCGAGCTTGCAGGCCTTGAAAACGAAGTCCTGATACTCCTCGGTCGACATCCCGGCATCCTGGGCGTAGGCATCAGTCGGGTACAACGTCAGGCACCACTTCATTTCGCCGGACGCGCTGCGTTTCATATAGGTTTCGAAGATATCGGTGCGGGCGGATTGGAACAACTGTTGCCGCCTGGGATCGACATTGGCCAGAGATTTGGTGTTGGTCTCCGCCATGATCGCGATCAGCACATCGACCTCGCAGCGGATGAACTGCTCGATCGGAGTGATGTACGAAAGCTGGTCATCGCTGCCTTCGCCAAGCATGATCGCGTTCAGTCCGCTCAGGCCAGGAATGACCACCGGATGGCCGCCCGCCTTGATGATTTCGCGATAGCAGGCCCGGATAAGCGGTTCGCCGGCGACGCCGCCATTGATGGCCACGGTTTCACCTGGCTGAACATCGACTGAGAAGTTGACGAGGGTCTGGGCCCATTTCTCCATACGTGGGTCGGCCAACGGAGCGCTCCTTCGGGTGTCGCAAAACGTGCTCCTCTTTGCGGAGCACAGCTGTCGTACTACCATTATCATGCTTCCCCCGAGCGATCGATGGTTTGTGCCCGATCAGGTGCACCAATCAGTTTCCGAGGTTCGCGATGACGATGGTTCTCCGCGTGCGCTTCACCTTCTTCATTCGCCTCGCGACCGTCTTCATGATGCTGTTCGGACCGTGGTCGGGATCCATCCCGGTATCCGCGCAGTCATCAACATGCACCGCTGAAACGGAGCCAAACAACACCGAAATCGATGCCCATCATGTCGCCTCCGCATTCTGCATCCAGGGCACCTTGCCCGAGACAGCCGACCAGGATCTGTTTCTCTGGACCGTCAGCGACGACGATGCCAAGTTCGGGTGGTCGCTTTCGGTGGATGGCCCCGACCAGACGATGACAACCGCGCACATTCTGGCCATCGATTCCGAGCCAGGCGTCGAACCGGTCATGGCCGGAAGCGAGTTGCTGCAGGTCTCGCATACGCCGACCGATCTGGACCCGGTTGCGCGACCGTTTCTGATCAGTGCGGGCACCTACCTTGTCGGCATCTCGCGTACGGATCGGTCCGATTTCACCGCACCTGCCGATGCGTCGTACGTCCTTGACCTCTCTCGCACCGAGCGGCTGCCGAAACGCGCCGACAAGGAACCGAACGACGACCCGGCCACCGCAACGCAGATTGCAGGCGCATTCGAAGTCTCTGGCGACATGGCGGGTTCCTGGGATGTCTTCGCCTGGACATTGACTGACGAGGACGCAGCGTCAGGATGGGAACTGGAGGTCAACGCCCCGATCAACCAATCGCTCTCCTATTCCATCTCGCGGGCTGATACTGGCGAAGTCCTGACGAGCAGTTACGATCAGGTTCACCAGGTTCTCTACGATCTTGCACTGGCGCCGGGAACGTACTGGATTCAAATCACGACATCGAGCGAGGCTGCAGCGAGATACACCCTGTCCGCACGACCCGTCCAGCGTCCGGAGAGCGACCTCGAACCAAACGACACTCCTGCCGGCGCATCTCCGATTGATGTATCCCAGCCGGTGCTGAAGGGCAGACTCGGGACACAGGGGGATGTCGACCAATACCGGCTCACAGTGGATGACGCACTCGCTGGGTCGCTGTTCGATATCCGCGTCATCTCCCGACAGGAGATTGAGCGCAAAGTCTGCCTGGCATCCGTCGAAACCGGTTACGACCTGCAGTGCAAATCTGGTCCGGGTGGTGCGACGATTTCGACCCTTTTGCTGCCCAAGGGCACGTACCTGATTCGAATCTCCGGCGATCCCGATCCCGACGCGCAATATGTGCTCAGGGTAGACATCACGACGCCCCCATCGCCGGCGTTCGAGACGGAACCAAACGACGATGCGTTATTACCGGCCGAGCTTGATCCTGCAACTCCCATGCAGGGGTCATTCGATGGCGACGAATGGGATGTCTTCCATTTCGTCACCAGCGGCGAACCACAACTATGGGATGTCTCCATCACCGGGAGCGGCATCTCGCAGCTGGATTTGACGCAGGCGGACGGGACGGAACTGGCAACCGCGCTCATCAGTGACGGCTCTGGCGGGACCATCTACGACCTTTACCTGACACCAGGAGATCACTGGATTCGAACGAGTGGTTTGAACGGCGCGTACACGATCACCATGACCGCAAACGGGCCTCCGCCTGAGGACGGGGAGCACGAGACCAACAATGCCGAACTGACCAGCGAGCCGCTGCTCCTCGGGCAGTCGAAATCTGGCCGCCTCGCCGATCCGACCGATGTGGACTTCTTCCGCTTCTCACTCGCCGCCCGGGAGCACATCTCGGTTCGGCTCAGATTGCCAGACGATGCTTCGCACCGCATGACGATCTACCAGGGTGGCGAAACGCTGTATCAGGGTTCGCCGGATGCGCCGGGTGACACGCTTTCGGCTGATCTGATCCTTGAGCCTGGCGACTACATCATTCGGATCGATACATCGGCACCGAGTCTGGGTCGGTATCAACTGACGACGAAGCGGGAGGACCCATTCGTTGTCGCTGACGATCAGGAACCAAATGATTCGGCCGAGACCGCGCAATCGATCCAGACCGGGCAAACGGTTAGCGGCCAATTGAACAATGGCGATCCCGCCGATTACTACGCGCTTCCGCCTGACCTGAGCGGATCGATCGAGTTCTCCCTGGCCGGCGATGGAGTCTACCCGGCCCTTTCGGATGGGGACCTCACCTATCAAGTCGAGCAGGACAGCGACGGAACCTGGTCAAATGCGGAGCGCGTTCCGAGAGACATACCGCTCTTCATCGTGCTGACCGGTACAGGCGCATACGATCTGACCTTTGGCGCCGCGACCGATGGCGATGGCGGCGGCGGCATCTTCAGCAAACCGTCGATTGGAGGCGGAGACCAGGCGCCAACGTTGGATATGTCGGTCGCTTTCGACCACAGCGAAATCGCCGCGTACTGGGAACAACAGCAATCGATCACCGGGACATTGACCCTTGCCAACACCGGGGATGAACCGCTCTCCGGCACGCTGCAGGCAGTCACCTCGCATTACGCGTGGACGGTTGATCTGGATCAGGACCAACTCTCGCTCGAGCCCGGGGCCACGGTCTCATTTCCGGTAGCGGTGCAGATCGAACCAGACGCGTGGGCAAATGTGCCGGTACGGATCACGATTGGAGCGTTTGTCGGAGCTTCGAATCCGGTGACTGCCTTCTTCGAGATCACCCCAACGGCAAGCGCGCCACCTGTCAACCCCGAGACGAGTTGGCCCGTACCGGATGCAATGCTTGGCGGACTCAATCTGGCAGCGGCGGCCCTCGGTGCGACGCCCGCCGGAACACTCGATCTCGCTCAGGAAGCATTCCTGTACGACGGTGTCTCGCCAGTGGGAGCCACCTTCTCAATCAGCAGTCCGGTACTCCCGCTGGAAGTGACCACAGACCTCGCCGGACACGCACCGGCTCCGATCGCCGGCTTCATGATCAACAACCAGGCGAACGACGGTCTGCGCCAGTCTCAGGCTCGACATGTCGAGTTCCAACTTTCGGGCGACGGTGTGTCGTTCGAGACCGTGCTGACGGCCGAACTCTCCCCAATCGTGCGCGACCAATACTTTGTGCTCGAATCCCCGGTCGATGCGGTCGCTGCGCGGTTGAGGATTCTGGACAGTTACCATCCGGACTATCCGACTCAGCCGACCTACATCTCGATCGGCGAGTTCGCGGTTATGGCTGATCCGGGTTTCGTGCCCTCGTTCGACAAGGGCATCAATCTGGCCGATCCAGCGCTGGGCGGTCATGTTGTGCGCATCTCCCCACAGCAAACGGATCCGAATGCGTTCGTCGGCATGCTCGATGCCGATCTGGCGACCAGCTGGTCGTTCGCTGGCGGAGCGGACGGATCGGCAATAAGTTGGGTGATTGGATTCGGTAACAACCGGGCCGCCCAGATCTCCAAAATCGGGTGGAAGGAACGCGACGCGTGGAATCCAGACTCCGAGGCCGTGATCAACGCGGTCACCGTCGAGGTCGCAGTCGACTCCCTGAACGGACCATGGACGACCGTTGGAACCTGGAATCTGCGGCGGAACGAGAACGGTGATGCGCGCTCATTCACACCCGATGCGCCAGTTTGGGCCCGATACATCCGGTTCACTGCCACGATCGACACAACAAACGGCCTGTACGCGTTCATGCCCGGTCAGCTGACCGTCACTGAAGCACCACTCTCGAGCGATTACCACTCCGCCGTCGGCGCGTATGGATCGACGAACAAAAACGGGCCATACGAAGTCGCCAATCCGATCGAGTACGGCACGTTGGACGACCCCAACGACGCCCCGGATGACCAGGCGCAGGCGGCCGAACTGGCGCTCAATGAGACGGTCGATGGAGTGGCCCAGATCGGCGCCGATGTCGACTGGTACAAGGTGACCGTGCCAGACGGCGACAACACCCTGACGTTTGACCTGACAGGTAATCCGCAAGTCGATGTCGTGGTGCGTGTTTACGATCCGGCTGGCACGGAGGTTCCGGCCGAGCGGGCGATCAACGGATCAACCGACAGCATCACCTACACCGCGCCCGCCGAGCCCGGAACGACGTACACGGTCCGGGTCGAGCAACCGCCGCACGCGATCATCTTCACGTTCGACACAAGCATCAGCATCGGTCCGTACCTGCCACTGGTCATGCAGTCGGTACGCGCATTCGCGGGTGGTGTGCAGGCGGGGCAGGAGTTCGTCAATGTCATCCCCTTCGCCGAGCAGCCGCTGATGGAAACCTGGACCGACGATTCGTATGTCGTCTATTCAGCCTTGGCTGGCTATGTGGAGTTGAGCCTCTCCAGCTCGGCCGAGCAGGCGCTGCTCGATTCCTCAACCCTCCTGGCCGACCAGGAGGGAACGACCGCCGTCCTGATCGAAACCGATGCCGAAACAAGCAGTTTCGACAAGTCGGAGGAGATGTGGAATCTGCTGTCGACCGTTCAACCGCGGGTCTTTGCGGTCCATGTTGGCGGGAGCACGGCGCCGATCGTCGACAAAAATCTGATGCAGGACTGGGCGAGCTTCGGCGGCTACTACCAATACGTCAACACGCAGGTCGATATGGATCGGGCGTTCGACCGGGCCGCGACCTGGCTCCGGCGACCAACTGCCTACTCGCTCACCGTTCGCTCCGATTTCGTGGAGCCTGTGACACCGACTCCCGAGCCAACTGCCGCTCCCGAAGAGCCAGCGGAGCCGGGAACAATCGTCGTCAACGCGCCAACAGGAAGTACAGGCGCAGGAGACAGCAGCACCCAGATTTCGGATCAGGTGACGGTCGAGATCATCCTCGATACGTCTGGCAGCATGCTGGGAGGATTGCCTGACGGTCAGCGGAGAATCGATGCGGCCCGCGGCGTTCTCTCTGACCTGGTACTGAATCAACTTCCGGCCGGAATCCCGGTCACCCTGCGCGTCTTTGGCAATCAACCGGATTCATGCGACACCTCGCAACTGGTGCCGCTTGGTCCACTCGATCCGCTGGCGATGAGTCAAACGATTCAGGCGATCGAACCAGTCAATCTGGTGCGGACTCCGATCGGCGAGGCGCTCAAGCAGGTCGCCAATGATTTGGCCGGTGTCAGTGGTCCCAAGGTTGTGATCCTGGTCACCGACGGCGAAGAGACGTGCGATGGCGATCCGGCAGCGGCAATTCGGGACCTCCGCGCGCAGGGCTTCGATGTCCAGATCAACATCGTCGGCTTCGCGCTCGATGATGATGCGCTCCGCCAGCAGTTCAAGGACTGGGCCGCACTCGGCGGTGGCACATACGCGGATGCGGGCAATGCCGATGAACTGGCCGATGCGATCGCGAAGGCCAGTCAGGCGCCGTTCCGGGTGCTGGATGCCAACGGGGAGGTCGTTGCGACCGGAACCGTCGGCGGGGAGCCAGTCGATCTCCCGCCGGGCACGTACACGGTCGAGGTGCTGACGGATCCGGTGCAGACATTTGAGCAGGTGGTTATCGAGGAAGGTCAACCAACCACGATCGACCTCCCCGGAACCTGAACCAGTGTCGCGGACGGCGGCTTGCCGGTGCTAGATGCAGGCGGCTGGTGCGCGAATGAAGGCGACCATGCCGGCAATGAATCCACCAGAAGCGGTAATGACGGCTTCGCCGTAGTTCCCCGCCATTCCTGCCTGCCCTGCCTTGTACCCTGCGAACGGGGCACCAAGCAAAAACGCGGCCAACATGGTCACAACGGCGCCAATACAGCCCAGCCGTCTGACTTCGTTGGCCTGTGTCATACCGTTTCGAAGAATGGTCACGTACTCGGCGAAATCCTGGAACAGGGCGATCGCGGCGCTCCCACCCGTATCCATGCGATCGATGATGGTGCCGCGATCCGCGTCCAGCAGCCACCAACCGATGCGATCGGTGCCGTTCACGGGCACGCGTTTGAACGGGATGATCACGGACGCACCTGCATCCAAATCAGCAGCAATCAAGGCCAGAGCCGGATCATCACTATCCAGTCCAAGTCCCTCTGCGAGATCATCGGTCGATTGCAGGGTAACGATCCCGACTCCGGAATCCGCGGCCGATGCAAAGACGGTCTGAACTGTGACAGCGGTCGCGGGCAGGACGGTGGAATCGAATCCGGTTGGCGCGACATCGCCAATCCAGCTCTGGGGATCAACCGCGAGTTGTTCCGCAATCAGTCCGAGACTGGCCAGAGCGACTGCTGGCGAAACTGAGGCTGACTCTCCTCGAACCCCAACGGCTTCGATCGCCCGGTGCAGAATATCGGCCTCCATGACCGGCTCCATGGTCCCATCCAGCGCCATTGGCTTGATGTGGACTGCCGTGACATTTGCTCCATTCGGCATGAACCGCAGGCCAAGATCTTCGCCCAGCGCCACCCCGAGGCGGTACAGGTGGTGTTGCATGGCGTGGCTGATGCTCGCTTGCTGATCAATACCGGACTCGGGAATTGCTCCCGGCAGATAGCGGGCGAACTCGGCATCGGCGCCCGACACGGCAATCGAGATCACTCCCGACAACGGCGGATAGACATTGCCAACATCCGGGAGTTCGACAACCTCAATCGGCTTCAGGTTGGCAAGGGCCGTGGGGAGATCGGACCGTTCGGCCGTGGTGAGCCGATCAAACAGGGTGCGTCGGGATGTCACCGGATCGCGGCCGGGTGCGGACGTCGTTAATTCATACCATTCGGCGATCGGTTCGCCATCCTGCAAACCTTCGGCGTCATCCCCGAACGAGCCGAGGATTCCCCCGTCACCAACCCCTCCGAAGACGAGGTACTGGCTTCCCTGAGTGACAGTTTGACCGGCGGCGATCATCGGAATCTGGGTCAGACCGCCTTCCACGATTCCGCCAATCGTCACGCCCAGCGACTCAAGACCCTCCGGACCCATGTGGGCAATGGTGATTGCCTGCGATCCGAGATCAACCGTATTGAAGGTCGCGCTTGCCAGTTCGACTTCCTGCAAACCATCGCCCTGTTTCAATTCGGCGACCAGGCGCAAGGTAACAGAGTGAAACAGACCGGTCTGATCTGCCTCTGGCGTTGCCGACTCAGCGGCGACTGTTTCGGGTGCGGTTCCCGGGAGACTCGGATCGAGGCGGACAAGATCAGCACCGAACTTGTATTCAACCCATCCGTGATTGGAGCGCTGCGAATCTGAGAGTGCAGCGGCCGCTGGTTGGGTCGCGAAACCGGCTGATGCTGCCACTGGTTGCAGGAACTGACCAAGATCGCTCGCGCTCTCCCGGGCGGCATCGACGAGGGCGACAGAGGCGGCGTCCAATTGCGCCCGGGCAGCTTCGTCGTCTGCGGTCGGAGTGGCTGATGCTTCGGAAAGTGCCGCGCGCTGATCAATCGAGAGTGCGGCGACGGCGGCAAGCACATCGCGCTGGTCAATGGCGGAGCGATCCCATTGCGCCGATGCTGCCAGAGTGCTCGCGTCCGCCTCATCCAGGGCACCGGTGCGAACCACCGCATCGATTTCCGATTCGGCCAGCAATGCCTTCAGCAACATCGCCTTGTCGAGCGCATTCCCGGCTCGGCCACGCAGTGTGGCCTCGGGACTACGGAGAAAGCCATCGTAGGAATCAAAGGCAATCTCATCGGCGACGAAGCGGAAGATCGCATCGACGTCGTAATCCAGCAAAAACGCCTGGTCGGCGATGAGCCCGGCTCCGATGTCCTGCCATCGGACGTGACTTCCGGTTGATCGCATGCCTGGTTGGGCCGCGACGAGGCGGGAAGATCCCGCAAGGGAAGCGCCACCCAGTCCCAGGGCCCGGAGGAGCGAACGTCGGGAGATACCCGAGGCGGCAAGGCGCCTGGCAAACCGATCGAAATCTGCAGGATGCATGTGGAGTGACTCCCGTGTTTAGCGCAACGTAAAACAGGAGATAATCGGGGTATCGACTGTCCTCTCATTCTGACACGCTTTGACCGATCTGCAAGATGCCTGAGAATACCGGTCTACGGTGATTTGTTTCCCTCATACTGCAAAGGATTGGACTGGTTGGCTCTCTCTGACATCACACCACACGACATCCACCCATGGGTCGCCGAAGCCGGAACGCGGGTCCGGTTCGGCATCAGCATCTTTCCGCAGCCTGTGGACTGGCGACAGTTCATTGCGATCGTGCAGGACGCCGAGCGGGACGGCATCGATGCGTATTTCTCCTACGACCATCCCCAATCACGGGCCGATTGTTGGACGGCGCTCAGTGCGCTGGCCGCATCGACCTCGACGATCCGACTTGGAACGGCGGTCGATTGCATCTACTACCGGTCGCCCTACATGCTGGCCAGGCAGGCGGCGGATGTCGATCGGCTGAGTGGCGGGCGGCTGATTTTGGGCCTCGGTATTGGTGACAATGTGCCCGAGTTCCGGCGCATGGGCCTCGAGTTCCCGCCGACCGGCCAACGCATGCGCGGGATGGAAGAAACCATCACGATCGTACGCGGACTGTGGAGCGGCGAGCACTTCGAGCACCAGGGCGAGCAATGGTCGGCGTCATCCGGCGACGGATTTCTCGGGCCGGTGCAGGAGCCGCGCGTGCCGATCATGCTGGCCGGCGGTGGCGAAAAAGTGACCCTACGCCAGGTTGCGACTTATGCCGATGCTTCCAACATGGGCGCACATCCGTGGATCGGCAATGCCACGACGACGACCGATATCGCGCGCAAGTTCGAGAAGCTGGACGGGTATCTGGCCGAGGTCGGGCGCGATCCCCAGTCTGTCTTGCGCAGCCAGTTCACGATGCCGCTGGTCATGGCCGAAAACGAGCATGCCCTCCAGACGAAACTGGACGGCATGCCGCAGGACGTCCTGGAATGGTGCGGCGATGCTTTGTTCGCGGGCACACCGGCCGAGACGATTGCCTTCTACGAGGAGCTGGTGCGCTGTGGTTTCCGGTACTTCATCGCAAATATCCTGGACGGAGACGACGACACGATCAGGTTAATGGGCAAGTACCTCGTGCCGCACTTCTCCTAACGGGAAACCCGCTGCGACTGGCTGGCGAAGAACGTCCAGATTGCGGTCGTGGTGTCGAAATCATCAGTCTCTGGCCACTCATGCCCGGCATCGGCGAGTGTGATGAGTTCGACCACATTGCCGTCGAGACAGGTGCTCACAGACCTGGTGATTGATCCCTGAGTCATTTCAACTGGTGCGCCGCAATTGTTAACCGCTCGCCACATCGCGATGACATCCGGAACCGGAGGTCCATCAACTTCATCAGAGCCAAGACCCGGGCTGCCATCGAACCGAATGAATCGGTCCTCAAGACCGTGAACGTGCAGCACCGACACGGGTTTCGGATCCTGACAGTCCACCATCAGCGTCGCGGCGACCGGGGCGATTGCGGCAAAGCGGTCCGTTTCACAGGCCAGGCGATAGGTCATCCTGCCACCATTCGAGATACCCGTGGCGTAGATGCGCGCTGGATCAATTGAGATTCTGGCCTCGATCTGATCGATTGCCGTGGTAATGAATCCGACATCATCGACTTCATTTCGAGCGGCATATCCGCAGCAGCTGCCAGCGTTCCAGGTCCGGTGCATACCATCGGGATAGAGCGCGACTAACCCCTCCGCATCGGCAACCTCGTTCCAGCCGTAGGCGCGCTCTGCCTGCCTGCCGGTCCCCAATCGGCCATGAAGGACCACGATCAGGGGAGCAGGCGATTTGCGGTCTATCGATTCGGGGACATAGATTCGGAAGGTGCGTGTTTGCCCATCATGCTCAATGCTCCATGTCGATGTGCCTGACGGAAGCTCGGTGACCGTGCGAATGTCCGGTGGGAGTTCGGCAAGCGCGTGCGTTGTGAGTGCAAGTCCGGTCAACGCTATCGGTATCAGGATCACTGTCAGGGCAATAGTGCGGAGCCAGTTCGTCATCGTGCGCGGCGCCTCAGGCGGCAGACTGGGCGACTAAGAACTGCCAGATGGTTTCAGTGGCGTCCATCGCGTCTGATGGGTAGTTGTCGCGGGTGACAGTTGAACCGGTGAACTTCGCAATAGAGCCGGGCCATTGGTGTCCAGCATCCGCGACGGTAATCAATTCGACTGTTCGACCGCCGGCGCACGAGCTGATCTCGGTCGTGACAACTCCTTCGGATTCTGAGGTCGGGACGCCGCAGGCATCGATTGCTCGCCAGGTCGCCATGACTTCCGGCACCGATGGTCCATCGACATTGGCCGCACCTTCGCCGGGTTCGCCATCGAACCGGACAAGTGGATCCTCGAGACCGTGGATGTGCAGCACCGAGATTGGCGCGGGATCGGCGCAATCGACCTGTATCGTGGCGGCGACAGGAGCAATGGCGGCAAAACGGTCGGTCTCGCAGGCGAGGCGGTAGGACATCATGCCGCCGTTTGAAATGCCAGTGGCGTAGACACGGGTTTGGTCGATGGCGATGCGCTCGCTGACGGCGTCGATCACATCCAGGATGAAGCCGACATCATCGATGTTTTTCTTGCTGGCAAATCCGCAGCACTCGCCGGCATTCCAGGTGCGACGGAGTCCATCCGGATAGAGGACGACGAAGCCCTCCTTGTCAGCAAGTTGGTCCCAGTTGTACGCCTTTTCCGCCTGATTGCCAGAGCCGAATCCACCGTGCAGCATGACGACCATGGGAACCGGCGTGTTCGTTTCCAGATTTGCCGGGACGTAGACACGAAATGTGCGGTCCTTGCCATCGGACTGCATGGACCAGGCGGACGAGCCAATCGGTATCGATTCCGCCGTGTGAATGTCCGGTGGCGCGTCGGCAAGCGCATGCCGGGTCAGAAGCAATCCAGCGGCAGCGGTCGGTATCAGCACAAGCGCGAGCACGATATTGACGAAAGCGCGTTTCACGGCGGGAACTCCCTGCGGAAGCATATGACCGGCAAGACGACATAGCCGGTCGAGCGCAGGATCAAGCAGAAACGTGAAGGCATTGCGAAGAGTTCGTGCAGACAAAAAGAAACGGCGAGGATTTCTCCGTCGCCGCGTCACGCACTATGGTCTCAGTGTCTAGGGTTTCGAGGTTAGCCAGTCCCGCATCGCCTGGTCGCCGGGGCGATCGACGTGGACCTTGTCGTCCACAGTCGTCACCCAGCTCACCGGAATCCAGTGATGCTGGCCGCTCTCGTCCTTCGTCAGCTTGATGTAGTCGGCGCCATCCATGTGATCAACAGTGGCGAACTGTCCGCCTTCGGAGCAGACGACTGCCATGTGTTCCGTGATCTGGCTGGTATCGATATTGGTTGCGTTTTCCACAAGCGTCTCCTTTATGCGTTGTCCTTCTTGAACAGGTCAGAGACCTTGTTCTTGACATCGTCAACGGCATTCTTGGCGTCGCCCATCACTTTTTTGCCAGTGCCTTCGATCTGGTCCATGACGCCTTCCGACTCAGTCTGGGAATCGCCGGTGGCTTTGCCGACGGCCTCCTTGACCTGACCCTTGGCGTCCTGAACAGTGCCTTCAACCTTGTCCTTTGTGCCATCGCTCACTGATGGAACTCCTTCTCGTGTGTGCCGTGCGGTTCGCCAAATGGCAAAGCTGGATGCGCAACAGGCACCATTTCAGCCTACCCGGCCAGGATTTCGTCACCACAGAAGCGGGCTACGCATCGATGAACGCTGGACTACAAAACCAGGCTCAGGCAGACCGGTCTATCATTTCGCCATCAATTAATCGGGAGAGGGCTTGTGTTCAGGCAGCGGTCCGTCCTTGGCTGGGTTCTGTACGACTTTGCAAATGTGATCTACGCGCTGGGTGTGGTTGGTCTCTACCTCCCACTCTGGATTGTTGATGAGCAGGGCGGTCGCGACCGCCACATCGCGATGTCGACGAGCTTCGCGACATTCATCATCTTTCTGCTCGCGCCGAGACTTGGGCTGCGCGCGGATCGCACCGGGCACCGCGTGCGACCGTTGGCGATCTGCACCGCACTCTGCGCCCTGCTGACGGTCTTCATCGGTACCGGATCGCTCTACCAGTCGATGGTGACCTTCTCGCTTGCGACCATCGCCTTTGGCTGCGGCCTGGTCTTCTACGACTCGCTGCTTCCGGTCGTCAGCACGGCCGAAGATCGGGGTCGCATCAGCGGTCTCGGCATGGCGGCGGGCTTTGGTGGCGCGTTGCTGGCAATATCGACCGGGATCGCGATCCTGGCGATTCGGCCGGAGGGGAAGCCGCTGGTCTTTGTGGCACTTGGCATGCTCTTTTTCATCGGCGCGATCCCCTGCTTCCTGTGGGTGCGCGATCCAAAACGGGCCGACCATGCGAGTGACCGGCCGCCAATATCGGTGCGGCACATGTTGCAGCGCTGTCGCGAACAGCCTGGTGTTATGCGATTTCTCGGCAGCCGCATCTTCTACGTCGATGCAACCAACACGATGTTTGCCTTCATGGCCGTGTACGCGACCAAGGAAGTCGGGTTCTCCGATCTGCAGACGCAACTTGTGCTGCTGGCTGGAATCCTCACCGGACCGATTGGCGCGATCGGTTCCGGTCGGATGGTTGACCGGATCGGGCCGAAGCGGACGCTTGATCGGGTGCTGATCCTGTGGTCGTCCGTGCTGTTCAGCGTGGCAATGATTCCGATCCTGAATCTGCCTTACGAACTGTTCTGGATCGTGGCGGCGGTTGGCGGACTCGGCTTCGGGGCGACCAGCACAGTCGATAGGGCGCTTCTCATCGAGATGGTGCCGCCCGCCGAGGTTGGCGCCTTCTTCGGGATCTTCACCATGATCGGCAGATTCTCGTCGGTGATCGGTCCGCTGCTGTGGGCACTGATTGCGGACTGGATCGGTTTGGGTCGACCGATCGCCGTTCTCGCGCTGTTCCTTATGACGAGCACGGCATGGTGGCTGCTGCGAGGATTGCCCGCCTGGCTGTCCGATCGATCATCCCCGGGGCCAGATTTCGTGCGCGAGCCGGCCAACGCCTGACTATCCGGACACAAAAACGCCTCCCTCCAGCAGATGCAGAGGGAGGCGTTGTTTGGGACGATTACCGGTCTGAGATTGGCGTGTAGGTCTTGTCGGTCGGGCCCACGAACTGTGACTGCGGGCGGATCAGGCGGTTGTTGCTGACCTGTTCGAGCACATGCGCACTCCAACCGACCGAACGCGCAACGGCGAAGGTCGGCGTGAACATATCGCCCGGGAGGCCAACGGCGGCCAGAACGGCAGCCGAGTAGAACTCGACGTTGGTGTAGAGGCGGCGACCGGGCTTGCGCTCGTTCAGCATCTCCAGCGTCTTCTCTTCCGTGGTCAGTGAGAGGGCAAAGAAGTCCGGATCGCTGGCGGTACGAGCCATCTCGCGCAGGATTTCGGCGCGCGGATCCTCGGCCTTGTAGACGCGGTGTCCAAAGCCCATCAGACGGTCGCCATTATCGAGCGCATTCGTCAGCCAGGCCTCGACATTGTCCGCCGAGCCGATGGCATTGAGCATATCGAGCACCTTGGACGGAGCGCCTCCGTGCAGCGGGCCCTTCAACGCACCAACGGCTCCGGTCAGCGCCGAGACGAGGTCGGATTGGGTCGAGGCGATGACGCGGGCAGTGAACGTCGACGCGTTCATGCCGTGATCTGCGAGCAGGGTGAGGTAGGTCTCGAGCGGCTTCCAGTGACGCTCTTCCGGCTCGGTGCCGAAGAGTTGCCACAGGTAGCTCTGGGCCGTGTTGTGCCCGGCCTTTGGTGCAACCGGTTCTTCACCCGACCGCAGTCGGAAGAATGCGGCCAGGATCCCGGGGAAGCGCGCCGCAACGGCGATGGCCTCGTCGAGATCCGGGGTGTCGTCAAATGTGGTGTGATCGACGGCGCCGAGGGCCGAGAGACCGGTGCGCAGGGCATCCATCGGGGCGGTGTCATCGGGGAGCAGGCGGAGGACATCGATCACGGCCGGTGGCAGGGATCGATTCTTCTCCAACTTGCCCTGGAACTCGGCAAGTTCACTCGCTGTGGGCAGGTGCCCGATCCAGAGAAGGTGGGCAACTTCCTCGAACGATGCCTTGCCGGCCAGTTCGTGGATGTCGTATCCGCGGTAGACGAGTTTCCCTTCCTCACCGAAGACGTGGCTGAGCGCGGTGGATGCAGCGACGACGCCTTCCAGACCTTCGGGTTTAGGGAGAGGGGTTTCGGTTTCCGGGGCAGTTACCATGGACATAGATCTCGCTTCCTTTCCTCCGCGTCAATCGATCTCAGCCTCTCCAGCTCCTGATCGACGCGTGCTCTGATCTTTCCCGCCCGTCAATTTCGGTATGGCACGAACCAGCTCGTGCTTCGAGCAGGGCGTCGCGAGCGCCGCGACGTACACGCGTCATGCTAGCACTTAACCTGCCCAGATTCCCGCATGTTCTTGCCGATTCCGGTCCAATCGCGCACCTCGATCCGGGTACGTTCGGGGGATACGATCTCACCTCCCACAGCAGGACCATGGACCGGGCGAATTCGGCCCGGAGCACGTGGTGAACTGTTGGCTTCCAACCTGATCGCGGCACGACCACGCGTCGTCACCGCCAGTGATATCGAGCAACATCGAGAGCGCCGGCAGACTGTGATTGCCACGGCGCTTGTTCTCGTGCCAATCGTGCTTTTCGTGCTGCTGCGATGGGTAGCGCCGGCTGTCGACCACATCGTCGCGGTCCCGACTCGCCACTTCTACATCGTTTCGGCCGCCTGCCTGATCGCGCTTGGGATGGCCATCGTCCTGAGTGTTGCAGCCGTCCGCAGCCGCGAACCACGAACGTATTTCCTCGCCGCAACATACATCAGCCTGGCGGCTCCGTTTGCCGTTCACGGACTAATGACGCCCGGGCAGCATTTTGCAGACGGTTTTTATGGAAGCATGTCCGTTTCGGCTCAGTTGTCGCTGGTGCTGGGGTCGGTCTGCATCTACATGGCATCGCGGCCACTCCCTCCAAGACTGCACCGATTGATCTCCGAATCGTTCGGACCGGTGATGATGGCGACCGTGCTGGTTGCCGTTGCCTACATCCTGATCTGCCTCTCCTTCAAGGGTGTGCTTGATTGGGTGCCGACCGGCAATGAACGCGATGGTGTGACGACCATGTTCGGACTGGATCGATCCAGCGTTGGTTGGGTGCTGCGGCTGACGCTGGCCAGTATCGGTGTGCTTTCCGCGACCGATGCGGCGCTCACCTTTCACCGTTCGTTTGCCACTACGCGCTCGATCGCGACTGCTTCGGTGGCGATCAGTGCCGCCCTGCTTGCCCAAAGCGTGTTCATCCAGACCTTTGGCGTCGTCTGGCATTACTCGTGGTGGATCTATCACCTCAGCCTGTTTGTCGCGGTGATGCTGCCAATGGCGGCGATCTCGTGGCTCTATGCGCGGGGAAGTTCACTGACCGAGATTGTCGACTCGCTCCTCTTGACCGAGACGCTGGCCAAGGTGACCTACTCGATGCCGCAGGTCATCGACACGCTGATCACCTCCGTTGAGGAACGCGATGGCCACCTCGAGGGACACATGCGGCGGGTCTGTCATCTGTCGGTCGCGATCGCGGACGAACTGGCGGTTGGTGATACCTCGGTCCGGGCAATCGGATACGCATCGCTGCTGCACGATTTGGGCAAGTTGGGGATGCCACCGGCGATTCTCCACAAACCAGGTCGACTCACGGACGACGAGTTCGCCGTGCTGCAGGAGCATCCGTCGCGGGGCTTTGCCCTGGTGGCGAATATCGATGCTCTCCGCATCGCCGCTCCTGCCATTCGCTGGCATCACGAGCGGCTCGATGGCACGGGTTATCCGGATGGACTGCATGGCGCCGAGATCCCGATCGAGGCGAGGGTTCTGGCGGTTGCCGATGTCTGGGATGCGCTGACATCGGACCGGATCTATCGATCGGCCATGTCGACCGAGGACGCCTTGCGGATTGTTGAGGCGGAACGCGGTTCGAAGCTCGATGCCGCGTGTGTCGATGCCCTTTTCCGCGTCCTGAGTCGGGAGCGTCTTCTGCCCGCCCCGGTCATTCCGCAGACAGAGATTCTTGCAACCGCGAGCTAGTTGCTCACGCCAGGCGACGCGGAGAGGCCGATCGCAGCGTGCTCGAGCACGATTCGGACGTCCCCAATCTCGGCCCCAAGCGCACGCACCAGTTGGACAACCTGATCGCGATTCTCGTCAGGAATGCCGCGGTCGACATCGGTCAACGCCGGATACAGGCGGGTAGTGAGATTGCGGCGAATACTGCTAATCGACGCGTTGAGGTGATCGCGGGTGGTTGGGTCGAGCTGGATGCGTCGCCGCGAGAAGACCTCGGCGAACTGATACGCGGCTGCACCGACATCGTTCCAGGCGTCCCAGGCAAATGCCTCGGCCGGCAGGGTCAAATCCTCATCCCAGGTTTCACCGGGTAGCAGCATGGGCTGACTGACTGCCAGAAAGGCCGTGTCCAGACTGGAAAGTGCTCCATACAACTCGGTGATTGCGCCGGTCCGCTCGGGATCGGGCTTGGGGAGCTCTGGAACGACAACAGGTTCCGGGAGCCGACTCTGTGCCTGGGCAGCGACGGAAAGTTGATCGCGGACCTGCTCGAGGTCGGTCGAAACCGCGGTCAGACTGCCGTGAATATCGGCCCGCAGCCGTTCCAGTTCCGACTGGAGCGACATGGCGATCGCGGCCGTGTCATTTTGAATGGGAGCGGCAACGACGGTCGGTTGTGGATACACATCGTGTGATCCAAAGATGCGGCGGTGCCGTAGTTCCAGATAGATCAGCACCAGACTGATGGCCACAACCATCATAATGATGCCGGCGAAGATTCCGAGCAGCGTATCCACGAATTCAGGGTCCTCCCCGGAAACTCCCAGCCGTTCCCACTCGTAATAGAGACGAGGATTCCATCACGTGAATCTCATCTCCTGAGCGATGAAAGGTTACACCCCCTTGCACCACCGACGAATGACACGACGCGGGTTGATCGGCGGCGCGGCGGCAGCTGCGGCCATCGGACCGCGAACATATGAATTCGCCAAGGCACAAGAGACCGCTTCGTGGCAGGAAGATCCGCTCCGCTGGCCGAATGTGATTCTGCCCCACTGCCGGGTGTTGACCTACTACGGCTTCCCTGGCGTTCCCGAGATGGGGCTGCTGGGTGCGCATTCACCGGAGGAGCTCTATCCGATTCTTCTGGATCAGGCGATGGCATACGAGGATGTCGATCCGGATCGACCGGTGATGATGGCGTACGAGGTCATTGCCTCAGTTGCCCAGCGCGATCCGCAGTCAGACGGAAGCTACCTTGGTCGAATCTCCAGTGATGTGGTGCAGGAGTACATCGACTTCTGCGAGAAACGCAAACTCCACCTGATTCTGGACATGCAGTACGGTCGCCTCACGACCGAGGACGAACTGAACGCGATTTCGGAGTTTCTGGAATATCCCTTCGTGCATCCGGCGCTGGATCCAGAGTTCCACATCAAGGAAGGTGAGACCCCTGGCGTCGATCTCGGGCAGATTGATGCGTCCGATATCACCTTTGCCCAGGAGTGGCTGGCCGATTTCTGCGCCACCCGCGGATTGCCGCCCAAGATTTTGATCGTGCACCAGTTCAAGACCTACTCGATCACCAACAAGGAGCTGGTCGCACCGGTCGATGGAGTGCAGTTCTGCCTCGAGATTGACGGCTGGGGTCCGCCCGATCAGAAACTGGACACGTACGGGGTGCTTTCGAACTATCCGCCGATCGAATTCCAGGGGTTCAAGCTCTGGTACGATCAGGATGTCCCGTTGATGACCGAACAGGAAGTCATCGATCTGGATCCAAGCCCGGACGTCATCATCTATCAGTAGGACACCGCCCATGGCCACCGAGTCTGTCACCGACGCCGTCATTGAGGCGAGGTTGGCCTTGCTCCGTGCCAGGTATCCGGACAAATTTGGGCCAGACGACGAGTCGCGAATCCGGCAACGCATCGAGCGCAGTCTGCGGCTGGCCGAAACGCTGAAATGCTTCCCGCTTGCCAATGGCGACCAGCCGTTCGTTTCGATTGCTGCGGTGGAGCCGATTGCACATGGCGAATGAATGGGCGTTCGTCTCGGTCCGAACCCTGGCCGATGCCTTGCGGGCGGGGGATACAACCTCTCGCGAGCTGACCACGTACTTTCTGGATCGGCTTGAGAAGCACGGTCCCAAGCTGAATGCACTCGTTGCCCTGACTCGCGAGCGTGCGCTTCGGGATGCCGACGAGGCCGATGCCGATTTTGCGCGCGGAGTGATTCGGTCGCCGCTGCAGGGTATTCCCTACGGTGCCAAGGATCTGCTTGCCACATCCGATGTCCCGACCACCTGGGGTGCGGTGCCGTACCGGAACCAGCAGTTTGACAGCGACGCCGCCGTCATTCAGCAGCTGAGCGCGGCCGGCGCCGTGCTGATCGGCAAGTTGGCCATGGTTGAACTGGCCGGCGGCTGGGGATATGACCAACCCAATGCCGCCCTGACCGGACCCGGCCGCAACGCGTGGAACCGGGAACGGTGGGCGGGCGGGTCGTCGAGCGGCTCAGGAGCGGCTGTGGCGGCGGGATTGGTTCCATTCGCGATCGGCACCGAAACCTGGGGCTCGATCCACTGTCCGTCCGTGTTCAATGGCATCACCGGTTTGCGTCCCACCTATGGCCGGGTGAGCCGTGCGGGGGCGATGGCCCTCTCGTGGACGCTGGACAAGATTGGACCGATGGCGCGGGATGCGACCGATTGCATGCTCGTATTGCAGGCAATCGCAGGGCCGGACCATGCCGACGCTCCTACACTCGGCGCACCGATGCTGACGATCACCCCACCGTCGGGACCGCTCCGGATCGGGGTTCTGGAGAGTTCAATCGAGCATTCGGCGCCGGGTGTCGGGACAAACGCCACGAGCGCACTGGATGTGTTGGGCAAGTTCGGCTCGGTCCTGCCAATGTCCCTGCCGGAGCTGCCGATGGACGAGGCGGCCTCGATGATCATCATGTGCGAAGCCGCGGCCGCATTCGAAGAATTCATCGCTGAGGGCAAGTCGACCGAACTAACGGCCCCTGAAGACCGCATGGGCATGTGGCATGCGCTTGCCGCTCCGGCGGTCGATTACCTACGGGCCATGCGGGTGCGGGCAAGAGCAACGGCGGCCATGAACCAGATCTTCGAGCGGTTCGACATTCTCGTCGCGCCGACCTACTCGGTTGTGGCGCCGCTGGCCGAAGGATCGTTCGACGAGCACTTCGACAAGCATGATGCGGTCAGTCTGAGCGGCATGGGAAACCTGGTGGGGCTGCCGTCAATCACAGTGCCGACCGGCCTCGGCGAGGAGGGCCTGCCGACCGGGATTGAATTGCTTGGCCGCTGGTGGGACGAGTCGCGGATCGTGCAGTTGGCCGAGGCCTTCCAGGGAGCAACGGGACATCATCTGGCGCAACCACCGGATTGGGCGTTGGCACAATCGTGACGATTCCCGGCATCGTCGGCGCGTAAAGATCGGTAGACTTGCCGCATCAGGCAGTTAGCGATCGGGAGCGATCAGACCATGCGCAGTGCAGTGGACGGAACAGGCACGGAGACGAAGTTGCCGGAGCCACCTCCACGGATCGGCGCGATTGATCGTGAGAGTCAGGAGCAACGGGCAGCCAAGGAAGCGGCTCGGGTTCTCCAGGCGGAACTCAAGGCCCGGATCAGCGGCGAGGTGCGGTTTGATCGCACGGCTCGCATGCTCTATTCAACAGACGCCTCCAACTATCAGATCGAACCAATTGGCGTCGTCATTCCCAAATCGCAGGACGACGCGATTGCCGCAATCGAACTGGCCACCAGCCACGGCGTGCCAATCCTGCCTCGCGGCGGTGGATCCTCGCTGGCCGGGCAGACCGTCGGTGCGGCCCTCGTCATCGATATGTCCAAGTACTGCAACCGGATCCTCGAACTTGATCTGGAAGCGGGCACGGCCAGTGTCGAAACCGGCAGTTCGCTCGATCTGCTCAATCGGCAACTGAAGGCGAACGGTCTGATGTTCGGACCGGATCCTTCGTCGAGCAATCGCGCGACCATCGGCGGAGTGATCGGCAATAACTCAACCGGTTCGCACTCCATCCTGTACGGGATGACAGCCGACAACGTCGTCAGTGCCAGAGTCGCGCTGGCGGGCGGGGGCACCTTTGAACTTGGCCCCGGAACGACGGACGAACTGACGGCACTCGCCAATCACAACGATGCACGTGGCCGCCTGCTCAAGAACCTGCTCGCGTTTCAGGAAAAGCACTCCGATCTGATCGCCCGCGATTTCCCGCCGCACTGGAGACGCTCTACCGGCTACTCGATGCTGGAGTTCGTCAAACCCGAGTTCAACCCGGCTCGTCTCTTCTGTTCATCGGAAGGCACATTCGGGACGGTGCTGGCGGCGACGATCAATCTGGTCAAGGTTCCAACCAAAACGGCGCTGGTTGTGCTCCAGTTTGAGGAACTGGTCGCCTCGATGGAAGCGACTCCTACGATTCTCGCGTGCGAGCCCTCGGCCATTGAGCTGATGGACCGGATGCTGATCTCCTTGACCCGTGCGCAGCCAGGGTACGCCAGCCAGATTGCGTTCATCGAAGGCGACCCGGCCGGGGTGCTGTGCGTTGAGTTCTACGGCGAGACCGAAGCCGAACTGCGCAGGAAGTGCGACCACCTCCTGGACCAGATTCAGGCGGCGAAGATCAGGCTCAGCACCGATCCGATTGTGGTCCTCGATGCCAAGCAGCAGGCCGATGTCTGGTCGGTGCGCAAGGCCGGTCTGGGATTGCTCTACAGCATCAGGGGCGATTACAAGCCGATTCCTGTAATCGAGGATGTCTCGGTCCCGGTCGAGCACCTGCCCGAGTTTGTGCGCGCGGTCGAGGCGATGGTTGCCGAGTACGACACGACGGCTGCCTACTATGCCCACGCCTCAGCCGGTTGTCTGCATATCCGCCCGTTGATCAATCTGAAGGACGAGGCAGGGGTCGAAGCCATGGTTGCCATGGCACATCGGGCGGCAGAGATGGCGCACAAGTTTGGCGGCGTGATGTCCGGCGAGCATGGCGATGGGCTGCAGCGCTCCGAACTCAACGAGACGATCTTTGGTCCGGAACTCTATGGGGCCATGCGCGAGTTGAAAGCGCTGTTCGATCCGAACGGCCTGATGAATCCGGGCAAGAAGGTCGATGCGCCGCCGATGACGGAGAACCTGCGGTTTGGTCCGCAGTACAAGCCGGTCGAGATCAAGACCTACTTCGACTACACACGCGAAGGTGGCTTCCATCAGGCAATCGAGCAGTGCAATGGCGCCGCCGTCTGCCGGAAATTGAAGGCCGGGACCATGTGCCCTTCCTACATGGCAACGCGCGATGAAGGGGACACGACCCGGGCGAGAGCCAATGCGCTCCGCAATGCGCTGGCGGGTCGAACCTTCGAGAACTCCGATTTCACGTCAAAGGCGACGTACGAGGTCATGGATCTCTGTCTGTCGTGCAAGGCATGCAAAACCGAGTGCCCGTCCAGTGTCGATATGGCCAAACTCAAGATGGAGTTCCTGGCGCACTACTACGACGAGCACGGGATGCCGCTGCGCAACCGGGTAATGGGGCACATCCACACGGTCTCCAAACTGACTCGCCCGATCGCGCCGATAGCCAACTTCGCGATGAAAACGCCGCTGGCCAGACCGATGATGCGGGCAATGGGGGTTCATCCGGAGCGGCGACTCTCGCCATTCCAGTTCAGCACATTCAGTCAGTGGTTCAGTAAACACGCATCCAATATGGCCGATCGACCCCCGACACGGGGCAAGGTCGTCTATTTCCACGACACGTTCACCGAATACAACTACCCGCGAATCGGCATCGCGGCTGTGCAATTGCTGGAAGCGGCCGGATTCGATGTCCTGATCGAGCAGCGCCGCGTGTGTTGCGGTCGGCCGATGCTGTCGAAGGGTCTGCTGAAGGATGCGAAGCACGCGGCGGAGCGCAATGTCGAGATGTTGGCGCCGTACGCGAACCAGGGCATTCCCATCATCGGCACCGAGCCGAGTTGCATTCTGACCCTGCGGGACGAGTATCCGGATCTGCTGCCCGGGGATGAGGCGGCGGCGGCCGTGGCGACCAACTCGTTCATGATTGATGAGTACCTGGCCAAACTGGAGAAAGCAGGCGATCTGGGCATTACCTGGAAACGCGATCCGTTGCCGGTCATGTACCACGGTCACTGCCACCAGAAGGCGTTGATCGGGATGGGACCGTCGATGGCGATGCTGAAAACGGCGGGATGTGTGGCAACCGAGTCCGGCGCTGGCTGCTGCGGCATGGCGGGTTCGTTCGGGTACGAGGAAGAGCACTACGAGGTTTCGAAGAAGATCGGCGAGGAGCGGTTGTTCCCGGCCGTGAATGCGACGTCAGACGAGACCGTGATCGCCGTCGCGGGCGTTTCCTGTCGGCAGCAGATCGAGCACTTCACCGAACGGTCGACGAAGCACATCGCTGAAGTCCTGGCCAGTCGTATCGCCAGCCCGTGGGAACCGCCAACTGCGACGGCCGCCCACTAGGCCAGCACCTCGGACAACACGTTCTCGAAGACCGCGAGCGACTCGGGGGGTATTTTGCCGAACCGCCGGATGAGGATCTCGGTGGATTCATCGCGCAGATACGACCCGAGCTTGCGCCCGTCGTCTGTCAGTACGGCCACAACCGAGCGCCGATCTTCGGGAGGCGAGGATCGCACCACCAGACCGCGCGCGACCAGGGCGTCGAAGATGCTGGTCACGGTGCTGGGGGACATATGGAGAGCCTCGGCGACCGCACTCATGGTTGTTTCCCCACCGCTGCGGATCAACAGCAACATGGTGGACGCTTGGTAGTAGGTCAGGCCGTACTCGCGCGCATTGTTCTTGAACGCCTCGCGGCTCTCGCGGATGAGTTGCTGCAGATGGGTTTGAATCTCGCGAATCAATGTGATGCTGTTGGCGGTCGGTTGAGTGACTGTTGACATGAACGAAACCTGGTTTCCAACGCTTGCGTCGTTTACTACGATGTCGTACTATACGCCATCGTAGCACCGCGGCTGCCAGAAATCGACCCTTCTCACCAAAAACCAAAAAGGATTAGCGCATAAATGGCCTCTGCCAAATCCATTGACCACACCACGCCCGCGGCGGTGGCCGACGACCGCCGTCTCATCATCTTTATCGGGCTCATGCTTGGCTTGCTGCTGGCGGCGCTCGATGGCACGATCGTCTCGACCGCCCTTCCCACGATCGTCGGCGATCTGGGCGGTCTGGAGCACATCTCCTGGGTGGTG
>JAPXRQ010000021.1:0-26504 GCA_033813515.1 Thermomicrobiales bacterium | reverse complement strand
GGCACCGTCCAACATCGCCTGGCGATCAACCGCGCGGGCAAAGGCCTTGTCCTTCATCTTCTTGCGGACCGCTTCCGGTGTGACGTCACGGACTGCCTTGCTGGGCCGGACGAACGCGCATGCCGAAATGAAGCCGGTGAGTTCGTCGCAGGCAGCCAACGTCTTCTTCAAATCAGTATCGCGCGGGACATCGAGATGGTCGGCATGACTGGCGACAGCCTCGATGGCCCATTCGGGAACGCCACGCTCGCGCAGGATCGGCAATCCATCCTGTGGGTGCTGATCAAGGGTAGGGTGGATTTCAAAGTCGAAATCGTGAATCAGGGCGACAAATCCCCACTCTTCCTCGTTCTCGCCCTTGTCTTTGGCATAGGCGCGCACCGCGGTTTCCACGCTCAGGCAGTGGCGGCGCAAACTTTCGCTCTGAACGTATTCGGTGAGCAGAGCCCAGGCATTGTCACGCGTAAGTTCCATGATGCTCCGTCTGGTGAAAACCTCATCAAATCGAACGCCCAATGCTACACGATGAGCATTGCATCCCCGAACGAGAAGAAGCGATAGCGATTGGTGATGGCGTGGATGTAGGCCTGGCGCACGAGATCCTGACCAGCGAATGAACTGATCATCATGAGCAAGGTCGATTTCGGCAGGTGGAAGTTGGTCAGCATGGCATCAACCATCTTCCACTCGTACCCGGGCGTGATGAAGATCGAGGTCCAATCCGACCAGGCGCCCTCCTCGCCACTCGCTGCCCAGCTCTCGAGTGTGCGCGCCGCTGTCGTCCCGATGGCGACCACACGACCACCCGCAGCCTTGGTCCGGCCGATTTGTTCGGCGGTTTCGGCCGACACCTGGCACCACTCGGCGTGCATCTGGTGATCGGCAACCCGCTCGGCGGTGACGGGTCGAAAGGTGTCGAGTCCGATCTGCAGCGTCACCTCGGCCATCCCGATTCCGCGGTCGGCGAGACCGGAAAGTACGCGTTCGCTCAGGTGCAAACCAGCTGTTGGAGCGGCAGCCGAGCCCGGGACCGAATTGAAGACGGTCTGGTACCGCGACGTGTCGTCGAGCTGCTCGCGAATATATGGTGGCAATGGTGCTTCGCCGAAGCGATCCAGATCCGCTTCCAATGCAGATTCGACTTGAACGAGGACGCGACCCTCTTTCAGGTTTTCCAGCACGGTAACGGCCGACGTCTCTTCACCATCGCGGGATACGAGATCGAATGTGGCACCGGGACGGCACGATTTGGCCGGCCGGGCAAGCGCCTCCCAGGTCAGATCGGCGGTGCGGTGGAGGAGGAGCAGTTCAATGCGGCCACCGGAGCCCTTGCGACCGTGCATCCGGGCCGGCAGGACGCGCGTGTTGTTGACAATGATCAGATCGCCAGGATTCAGCATCGACGGCAGGTCTGTGATGACATGGTCGGCCAGCACATCCGCCGCGCGATCGACAAGCAGCAGACGCCCACCATCGCGCTCAACCGGAGGCGACTGCGCAATCAGGTCGGCTGGGAGCGGATAGTCGAAATCCGAAAGGAGGAGTGTCGGGTCGACGGGAGGGCGATCAGTCAAAGAGGCTTGCCTGTTGTTCAGCGGAGGTCGGAATGTAGAGCGACGCGGGAGGCTGGATCGCGAGATGCTGGTAGGCAAGTCGCGTGGCGATGCGACCGCGCGGTGTGCGTTGCAGGAACCCGAGCTGGATCAGGTACGGCTCGTAGACGTCCATGATCGTGTCCGTTTCCTCGGAGGTCGCTGCGGCCAATGTCTCGATTCCGACTGGCCCGCCATCGAACTTCTCGATGATGGAGAGCAGAATCCGTCGGTCGGTTTCATCGAGGCCAAGCTGATCGACATCCAGCATCATCAACGCTGCCTGTGCCTCATCGACCCCGATGCTGCCGCTGCCATGGACTTCGGAATAGTCGCGCACGCGTTTTAGCAGCCGATTGGCAACGCGAGGCGTTCCGCGAGATCGACTGGCGATCGCCTTTGCGCCTTGTTCGTCAATTGCGATGCCAAGGATGCCAGCCGAGCGGACGATGATCTTTTCCATCGCCACGTCGTCGTAGAAATCGAGGCGAAGGACAGCGCCGAAGCGATCGCGTAATGGACCGGTCAGGAGCGCCAGCCTCGTGGTTGCACCAACCAGGGTGAATCGCGGGAGCTTGATACGCATCGTACGGGCCGAAGGACCCTTGCCGATGACGATATCGACCGCGTAATCCTCCATCGCCGGATAGAGCACCTCTTCGACCTGGCGGGAAAGCCGATGCACTTCGTCGATGAACAGCACATCGCCGGCCTTGAGATTGGTCAGAATCGAAACGAGGTCGCCGGCGCGTTCGATGGCCGGTCCGGCCGTGATCCGCAGTTGGGAATCCATCTCGGCGGCGATGATGGCGGCCAGTGTGGTTTTGCCGAGGCCTGGCGGTCCATACAGCAGTACATGATCAAGTGGCTCGCCTCGTTTGCGCGCGGCCTGGATGAACACATCGAGCGTGGATTTGACCCGATCCTGCCCGATGTAGTCGGTCAGGCGCTTCGGGCGCAGGCTGGTTTCGAGTTGCACATCGGACGGCTGATGGCCAGGGGCGATCAGACGGTCAGCGGCGCGGTTGCGGGATTGCGGAGGCGTAGCCATGCGGCCAAGTATACCCGGACTAGAACAAAGGTTCAGGATGGTGATGGCGAGGCAGCGGGTGATGCACCCGGAGACGCCTGCGGCGATGCGACCGGTGTGGCGGTCATGGCCGCCAGTTCCTCGGATGCGAGATTGGCTGAGAGTGTATCGGCCGATTTCTGGATCGTCGTCTGATACCAGGTGATGGCGTCTTCCGTCCGCGGCGGGAGCCAATCGCGGTAGAGTCTGGCCAGTCCGAGCATTGCCGTTCCATTGGAGGGATCGGCCTCAATTGCCTTCTGGAATTGCAGTTCGGCATCGGCCTGCTTGCCCATCCGTGCCAGCGATGTAGCGAACGATGTGCGGACCGCGCTGTCGTTGGGGGCAAGATCGACAGCCTGCTGGTAGGTGGAAATCGCTTCCTCGTCCTTGCCGACCAGCCCGAGATAATTGCCCAGGGTCACCAGCGCCGAGGTATCGGACGGGTTGGCGGCGACGGCATCGCGGTATTGCTGCTCGATCTCGTCGGTATCGTCCTGATCGAGGGTGATGGTGTCGTCATCACCGCCTCCTCCGCTGAACGGGTCGCTGAAGACCGCGACGCCCAGGGTGCCAACGATCATGGCTGCGACGACGGCGATCGCGATGACATTGAAGGTCATGAGCGATTTGGATTGCCGTTGCGTCTTCTTCTTTTTGCGTGGAGGCGTTGCTTTGGGCGGCATGGTTTCCGGTGAATGCGCTGCGGTCGGGCCGGGATCAATCCGGCATCGGGAATAGCCTACGCGATCAACCTGTGAACATCGACCAGTACCGGGTCAGGGGGTGTGACAACCACGACTGAACGGCTACCGGATCAGGTTTGCCAAGCGGGCCGGGTTGTTGCTAAACTGAAGTGCTGTACTCGCCGACCTAGCTCAGCTGGTAGAGCAGCTGTTTCGTAAACAGCAGGTCTGGGGTTCGAGTCCCCAGGTCGGCTCCGCGGCCCATTGGGTCGCTGCCACATTAGCCGAAGTGGCGGAATCGGCAGACGCGCTACGTTCAGGGCGTAGTGAGGCAACTCGTGGGAGTTCAAATCTCCCCTTCGGCACCGTGATTCGCTGGCATCCCAAGTGGATGCCAGCCGCACGTTGACAGGCGAATTTGTTGGACGAACGGATGGTCGCGGTTGGGTTTTCGAACCCGATCGAGGAAAGTCCGAGCTGCACAGAGCGGGGTGCCTGGTGAAAGCCAGGGAGGCGTCTTTCGGGGCGTCGACAGTCCAGAGCGGCACAGTGGGCAACCATTGTGAGAGCAACAGCAACCATACCGGGCGCCTTCGGGCGAACCGGCTGAAAAGGGCAATCCTCCCTGCAGCAATCTCCGATCCGACCGTTATCAGGTGGCTCGCCGAGGTCGAAAGTCGAGAGCAGTCGTCACCCGCGAGGGCCGACCGATCGCTGAAAGGCGGTCGAGAGAGATGATCATCCAGAACAGAACTCGGCTTACGGTTCGTCCTTCTCGCTTGTCAGTCAATTGAATATGGTGCCTTTAGCTCAGTCGGCAGAGCGCCTGTCTGTGGAACAGGAGGTCACGGGTTCGAGCCCCGTAAGGCACCCCAGGGACAACGATTCGCACATTGCGAGTCGTTTTTGTTTGTCCAATCCGGCCGCGAATCACGGGCTATTCCCAAACGATCGTTCAAGAGATCCATTCACCGGCGGACCGCAGCACGACACCCGACGAGTTGCACGGTTTTTATGCGTTTGTTGCGCTGCCGGCCCTAGAATCACGGTGTTGCTTCTGCACCAGTGGCAACAAATGATCTCTTGCTCCGGAAAGTGAGATCAAGTCATGACCATCAACCGCCAGCTCGTTCGCCTGTTTCTGGTCGCAATACTGACCATGGCCGGAATGGCCTTCGCAGGCCCGGATCGGTCGCCTGCCGCGGGTCCGGTCCTTGAAGCTCTCACCTGTAGCCACCGATCGACCGAGCCGAACTTTTGGGGCGTCGATGTTGGCCTGCGGTTGGACCTCGAAGTAGATCAACGAACCGCGATCCTGGTGACATCTGATCATGAGAGCCTTTGGGTCGGAGACCAAACCGAGCAGAAGGTCTATCTTGAAGTAGGACAACGGATCGGGGAAGTGACGTTCTTCGCGCCGCGACCCTACCCTCAGACTGATACGACAGTTACCTTCTCGGCACTGTTCAATGGTTCGTCCGCATCGTGCACGATCCTAATTGCTGGAGTGTCGCTGACTCCCACCGCCACCCCGAAGCCCACGCGCACACCCACTCCCGGCCCGGGAATCACGGCGACACCTACAATCCCGCCTGTACCCGTTCTGGCCAGTGTCGACACGCAGACGGGGAGTCGCGCTGGAGGCGAGACCAGACTCTCAGTTTGCCTCGAGATTCCGGTTGGAGGCACCGTCGTTGGACTGATCAGTAGTCACCCCGATGTGATTTCCGTTCCGTCACAATTGACATTTTCGTCCGGTCAGCGTTGCTATCGAATGGTCCGGCCGATCGCGAGCGTGTCGAAGCCAGTGACGGTGACCTTCACCGCAACGTTGGGGGCGCAGACCCTGCAGACATCGACACTTGTCCGCCCGCAACGCCCCTGGATTTCACTTCAGACCGTCAGCCGTGCCGATGGACAAAGTCGTATCACCCTCTGCCTGGCCGAGCGAGCCGGACCCGGCGGGTTGCAAATCGCGTTGACCAGCAGTGAGCCGTCGGTTTTCCCGGTCCCGCAGACTGTGACGGTGACACAAAACACGGCCTGCACATCACTCGTGGTCGAGGTCGGTTCCACGACGGCGCCAACTACGGTCACAGTTCAGGCTGTGGTCGGATCGCAGACCCTGACCGGAACGACATTGGTTCGCCAAATGGGCGTGCGTTCGGCGGAATCCACCCAGGTCGTACTGCCCGATCCTGCGACGCCGGTTGCTGCTAATCGGGATGAGGATTAGCGCGAGAGATCCGGGCGGGACGAGCCAGTTGCTGTCTCTCGCTTCTCCCGCCAATCCGACATCCATGCTGCGAAGAACCAGGCGGCGAGAACCATTACCAGCGGGACGATGATCGCAGTCGGAGGTGGATCGGTTCGGATGGCGGCCGGTTGATCCCGCAGTTCGCGAATGCCAGCCTGGCTGACCGCGACTATCAGATGCGCCGGCAGCCACAAGGCTCCCAGCAACGCCCCCAGCTTTGATCCAAGCGAGCGGCCGATCCAGCCAACGGCCACTCCGCCCCAGCCGAACCCGATCAGGGCCAGCAAGGGATCGCTCGGTCGAATCAGTGTTGAAAGAATCAGAATCACGACCGCGCAGATACCGACCTGGGCGAGTGTCACGCCAGCGGCAAAGGCGCTCCGGACGATGAACCAGGCGGCGATCAACCAAACGATGACCGCGATGCCGTTCAGCACCTTGCGAATGTCGCCATCCAGCCCAATCGCGAACCCGACAATCGCTGCGGCAACAACCAGCAGCGGGATGCCATCGTTCTGGGCGCGAATCCACCAGGCCTGAAGTATTGCGGGTACACCGGAAAGATCGCGTCGATGCATCGGTCGGCGCTACCCTGCCCCGCCGTTACGCTGCTCGAGGGCAGACAGCCGCCGCTCGACACTCGCGATCCAGGCGCCCATCTGACCAAGCCAGTTCGCGTCCAGCGGCATCCCGACTTCGGGCAAATCCGGCCGTTCAACCTCGGGTGCGGTCCACTCGTTCAATCCGAGTGTCCGGACCAAACCCTCACAATCGGCTCGGGTCAACTGGATACCGACGCGCGGCTGCCAGTTCCGAACGTTCTGCAGCCATTGATCGATCGAGAACATCATCGATCCGAACTTGTTGCTTGGGCTGGTCGGCAGCTGGTGTCGCTCGTCGGAATCGTTGCGGACGATCAACAGATACGGCCAGATCTTGATGTCGTCGGCGTTGTAATAGCGGCCATCATTGAGGAAGACCGTGTGGTTGGCCGCGAACCAGTCCTTGAACAGATTGAGTGCCCGCAATGTCTGGGCCCAGGGATTGATGTCCTTGTCGTTGCCGGAGACGTATGGCTCCTCGATCCCGTTGCGGATGATCGACCACTCGCCGTATTCGAGACCGCGCAGGCGGCCTGTGACGTGTTTGATCTCATTGAGCAGGAAAGTGGAGGCGACTTCGGGATTGGTCCGCGACTCGGCCGCCCGAATAATCAGACAGTCGATATTGGCCATCGGGATGTCGAACTCGAAGAGACACCAGAAGTCGTCACCAAGACAGGATGCGGCCTGGGCGACATCCAGGTTTTCCTCGAAGCGACGCTTGTTGCCATAGAAAATGTGAGCCATTAGCTAAAACTCCAAAAGCACAAGACAAGCACAAAACGCCAATGGCGAGCAGTGAGACGCCCGCCTCGCCCTTTCAGCAAACAGCTTTCGGGGACAGGTCAACTATAGAGATTTGGCAGACGTCGTGCCAAGGGAGGCTGATGGGATCGAGGTCGTGTTAGTCGATGATCGGGTCGAGACCCGCTGCCGTCAGGTGTTCGTTGAGGACCCGGATCGATTTCGGGCCAAATCCGTGCAATTCCAACAGTTCCTTGCCCGATTTGCCGGCAGTCTGCTTCCAGTCTGTGATTCCGATCGTAGCCAGCGCGCGGATCGCCGGCTGACCGACTCCCTTTGGAAACGCCGACTCATTGGCTGGCCCGGTTGGCATGCGCATTCCTTCTCCTGAAGCAACGTTTGCCTGAGAATAGCAGCCAGAGATAGTAGAGATGGTGCGGGAGAAGCGACGTTGGATGACGTGACGAGTTGGGATCGCGAAGACTGGACTGGCGCTTCCCTCAGCCGGTTCGAAGGCGACGATGCCACCTTCAATGCGTGTCTCTTTCGAAATGCAGAGCTCTACAACGCGCGATTGACGACCGCGACATTCATCGACTGCGACTTCTCTGGCGCCCGCCTGGCTGGATCGAATCTCTTCGGGGCCCGACTGATCGGGTGCAAATTGCTCGGAGTCGATTTCACCGATGACATTGTCTTGACAGGAGTCACCTTTGAACGCTGTCAGTTGGACCTCGCCAGCTTTCGCAATGTCTCACTCAGCAAGATGCAGTTCGATCGGTGTTCGTTCCGGGAGGCAGATTGCACAGGCGCCGACCTGCGCCAGGCCAGATTCGATACGTGCGATCTGACCGGTCTGTTCCTGCAGGGAGCACGGCTGGGGAAGATGGATGTGCGGGGATCCGACCTGACCGGATGGGATCCCCGTGTGCTCGATCTGACCGGGGTGGTGGTCGATGCCGAGCAATGCCTGCAACTGGCTATCGCGCTCGGCGTCGTGCTCAAGTAGCGCCTACCCGGCTGCGGCGGCTTCCAGATCGGCGATCACCAGCTTGTTCATGCCGAGCATCGCCTGTTGGGCGCGACGAGAGACCTCCGGATCGGGATCGCCAAACAGCTGCAGCATGCGCTCGGGCACGATCTGCCAGGAGACACCGAATGGGTCCTTCAGCCAGCCGCATCGGCCAGGAGCGCCACCACTCGCGGTCAATCCATCCCAGTAGTGGTCGACCTCGGCCTGATCGGCGCAGAGCACCATTAGCGAAGTCGCCTCGGAAAAGCCAAATTGGTGGCTGAACGAGTTTTCCTGAATCGCAAACGGCGAACCGGCCAGATGGAAGGCCGAGGTCATGATTTTGCCGGCATCGGGCGACCCCTCCGGAAATCGCGATATCGCGTCAATGGCCGAGTCCGGGAACAGGCCCGTGTAGAACTCGATAGCGCGATCGCCAGCTCCAAAGTTCTGGTTAATGAACATGAGCGAGGGGGTGATCTGCTCCGGACCATCGCGCTGGATCAGTTGCCAGTTGAATCCGAAGCGATCAGCTGTCCAGCCGAAAAGCTCGGCAAAGGGATATTCGGCCAGATCCATCAGGATCGAACCACCCTTGCCAAGGACCTGCCAAAGATGCTGGATGGTTTCCGGAGACTCGGCCGAAACCGTGAACGAGAACGCAGGCGTTGGTTTGAAATCCGGTCCGCCGTTGAACAGGATGATCTGCTGATTGAGAAGCTGAATTGCAGCGCTGGTCAGTTGACTGTCTGCGCCACCCAACCGACCGGAATTGAGAAACTGCGCGCCGGGAAAGGCGGCCGAGTAAAGCTCGAGGGCGGCCTCGGCGGTGTTGTCGTGCCAGAGGAAGGGGGTAATCGTCGGCATGCTGGATCCTTTCATTCTGGGGTGAACCGGGCAACCATACCGGAGAACATCCGAATGTGCAACCTACGCATTGCAGATGGGAAGACGAGGGTGCGGGATCGCATGCTAGACTCACCGGAGCGCTTGCCCCTGTAGCTCAACGGATAGAGCGTCTGACTTCGAATCAGAAGGCTGGGGGTTCGAGTCCCTCCGGGGGTACCGAAATGACCCGCTCCACCAGTTGGGGCGGGTCTTTTTTGTTGGAGGCAAACCGGCACCATGCGAGCCCAGATTCTCTCGATCGGCGATGAACTGCTCGGCGGATACATCACCGATACCAACGCAACCTGGCTGGAACAGCAACTCGCACTCATCAATATCCCGGTCGAACAGGTCACGCACATTGGCGACAATCTCGCCCGCCTGACCGATGCGATCCGCACCGCCTCCGATTCCGCCCCGATCGTCATTTGCACCGGCGGAGTCGGCCCGACTGAGGACGACCTGACCCGCGAGGCAATTGCCGCGGTGATGGGCGAGACACCGGTACTCGATCCGGACTTGCTCGCGGCGATCCGGGCGTTCTTCGCCGCGCGCGGGCTCGAGATGCCAGAGCGCAATGGCAAGCAGGCCTGGGTGATTCCATCGTCAGAGACACTCGCAAATCCGATCGGCACCGCGCCTGGCTGGTTCGTCCGCCGAGGAGACCATGTGATTGCGGCCATGCCAGGCGTCCCGCGCGAGATGTTCCGCATGTACACGGAACAGCTTGCCCCTCGTCTCGAGCAGATGCAGCCGGGACGCGTCGTGCGGGCCGCCACGCTCAAAACAATCGGCATCGGTGAATCGATGGTTGAGCAGAACCTGCATGCCCTGATTCTCCGAGGTGACCCCGTGATCGCGACCTACGCCAAAGACGATGGTGTCCACATTCGGGTCACTGCAGAGGCTGAGAGTGTGGACATCGCGGAATCCAGACGTGAGAGCGCAATCGAAGAGATTCGAGGGATCATCGGACCGTACATCTACGGCCGCGACGACCAGACCCTCGCCGGTGTTCTGATTGCATCACTCCGCTCGGCTGGATTGAAGCTGGCGATTGCCGATCATGGGGGAGGTGGACGTTTTGCCTCGCTCCTCGCCGCGGAAACAGACGCTCCGGACGTCGTGATCGGCAGTTGGCTGGGATTTGGACCCGTGGAGATCAGTGCTTCAAGTGTCGCCCAGCGCGTCATTGAAGAAACCGGTGCCGATATCGCCCTCTCGATTCTGGTCAACGAGGAACTGGATGGTCCGGCGGTGTACAAGGCGGTGATCGAGATCGCTGTCCATGGCGCCAGGACGGGCGGACGCACCTTCCCGATCCGCTCCGGACATGAGGATGTTCAGCGTCGGTCGGCTCTGTTCGCAGCCGAAGTGCTTCGCGAGGCGCTCGGCGGTTAGGCGGTCAGTCCGAACTCGGTCAGGATCTGCTCCTGCCGAGCCAGCATGGCGGCGCGATCAGCGTCCGTCTGATCATCCCAGCCGAGAACATGCAAGACGCCATGGAGCACCAGAAAGCAAAGCTCCCACGAGAGTGACTTTCCGTGCTCAAGCGCATTGGCGGCTGCCACCGGGACGCAGATGGCGATGTCTCCCCCATTTCCGAGCGGATCGGGCTCATATGGGAATGTGAGGATGTCGGTCGGCTCGGGCAGGTTCATGAAGCGCTGGTGCAGGTCGACAATCTCGTGCTCGTCGACGAACGCGATCGAGAATTGCCAAACACCGTCTCTCCCCTCTGCAACCAGACAGGAATCAATCAGGCGGGCCATGTTCTCGTGCGTTATGTCGCCTGGGATCTCGACATCGGCATCGAGCAGGACTTCGATGACCAGGTCGTCGGAATCAGCCAAGGCGGGCGAGGGTGTTGCGGACGGCTTCGTTGACACGCCTGCCGTTTGCCCCTTCGCCGACCGCCTTCAGCGCCGCCGGCATCAATTTGGCCATCGTCACCGGCGCCTCAAGTGTCGATGCGACCTGATCGACCAGAGCTGCCAGATCGTCGTCGCTGAGTTCGGCGGGCATGTACTTCTTTAGCACCTCAAGTTGGCTGGTCTCGCGCTCGACCAAGTCGGCTCGCCCCGCGGCCGCGAATTGATCGATCGAATCGGCGCGGCTCTTGGCCTGCTTCTTGAGAACGTCAAGTTCCTCGGCCGGCGTCAGGGGCGAACGCTTGTCGATCTCTGCATTTTTGAGCGCGGCCAGGGTGTAGCGGATGGTTTCGCGCGCGGTGGCATCGCCCGCTCGCATCGCTTCCTTGAGGTCAGATTCGAGTTGCGCTTTGATCGAAGCATCTGCTTCTGTCATGCCATGTCCCTCAGGCGTTGACCGCCGAATACGTGGAAATGCAGGTGAAAAACGGTTTGACCGCTATCGGGTCCAACATTGAATCCGGCCCGGTAGCCACTTGTCTCAATGCCTTTCACTCGTGCGACATCATTCACCAACAGCAAGCATCCAGACAGCATGGCCAGATCTTCGGCGTTCGCCTCAGCCATTGATTCGATATGGCGGCGGGGAACCACAAGCGTGTGCATCGGAGCAATAGGAGCAATATCGTCAAACGCGACTGCATACTCATTCTCGGCCACGATGGTGGTGCCGAATTCGCCTCGTACAATCTTGCAGAAGATGCAGTCGTCCATCGATCCTCTCGTATCCGCGCCGAACCGGCTTCCTGATTGCCATTATGCCCGAACTGCCTGAAGTCGAAACAATTCGCCTCTCCCTCCTTTCGCCGCTGACCGGACGTCGCATCACTGGCGCCACGCTCGGAACATTCCCCGGTGTGATCGGACCGATGAATTGGGCGGTCTTTGAATGCGGCCTGACCGGACGGACCATCACGGGCATTCGGCGCCGAGGTAAGTACCTCCTCTTCGATCTGGATGATGGCGCCGGGATCGAGGTTCACCTGCGCATGACAGGCAACCTGACCTTGCTGCCGGCCGAAGCCGAGCCCGTTCGGTTCCAGTACCTGTCGCTCCTCCTTGAGGATGGGTGGACGTTGCGCTACGCCGATCAGCGGAAGTTCGGCCGCGTCCTCTATCACCCTGCGGTAGACCGGCGCTGGATGGCGACCAAACTCGGACCGGAGCCATTGACGGATGCGTTCAATGCGGGATACCTCGCATCGAAACTGGCCGGGCGCACTGCCCCGATCAAGGCCCTTATCCTCGATCAGCGTCTGATTGCCGGCGTGGGCAATATCTATGCCGATGAAGCCCTGTTTCGCAGCCGCATTCACCCGCTTCAGCCGGGGGGCTCGTTGACGCCACCACAGATCGCGAGCCTTGTTCGGTCAATCAAGCATGTGCTTCGTATGGGTGTTGAGAATCGCGGCACCTCGTTCTCGGACTATCGGGATGGGTACGGTGAGGCGGGCTTGAACCAGTTTCGGCTACGCATCTACGGGCGAGGTCGATCTGGCGAGCCGTGCCTGCGCTGCGGCGGACCGCTGACCATCGTTGAGGCCGGAGGGCGCTCCAGTCACGTCTGCGTCAGGTGCCAGCCACTGCGGATTCCTGCCGCCGAAGAATGAGCAGGGCAATCGCCGCCGCCACGATCGCTCCGGCCGTATCCAGAGTCAGATCGCCCAGGGTGTCGGTGTAGGCGGTGGCCAACTCCGGGGAGTCGCGGACGAACGTGAAATACTCGGCCAGCTCCCAGAGGACACCCATCACCGAACCAAAGCCGATGATCAACCCGGCAATCGCCCATCGGTTGAGCGAGGTGCGAATGAGAAGCGCCCCAAGTGCGGAAGTCAGGAACACCCAGTTCAGGAAGTGATTGAAATCGTCCCACCAGTCGATCGTGTCGTACAGGTTGAGCGCATTACCGGCGGTATCCACCAGAAACGGCAGGGCGACGAGAGCATCGACCAGGTGCGGATAGGCATAGGAGCGACCCGACCGGCGAAGCAACCACCAGGTGACTGGAACGATCAGGATTGCAATCGGATAGGTCAGTGCGCGGCCTGTCATTGCCTTGCCACTGAACTGGGGCATGTCCTGATTGGAGACCGCATAGAGCAGCAATCCAACCAGAGCGATCTTGATGGCGATGTTGGCCCAGGCGAGCCAATTGCGGCGAACAGTCACGGCAACCCCTTCGTATCCACCATGCATCGTGCAAATGGTCATCGCAAGAATCCTGCCATGACCGTGGTCACCAATTCGCCATCGGGGCAAACGAAACCAGATCGGCTGCTATCCTTAAACACGGCCTTTGGAAGACCCAGACCGGTCGTCGGACCAGTCTGATCCTGAGGACCACCCACTTGGCACACGAATCTGAACTTATCGGGACAGTGGCTATGGGCCTGACCGCCGCCTTCGTGGTTGGGCTGCTTTGCGCCAAGATCAACATTCCTCCAATCGTTGGGTATCTGGTTGCCGGCATGCTGGTTGGCCCGTTTACGCCGGGATATGTTGCCGATGCATCGATCGCCAGCCAACTGGCCGAACTCGGCGTCATCCTCCTCATGTTCGGCGTCGGGCTGCATTTTTCGCTGCGCGATCTGATGTCGGTCCGGCATGTGGCGGTGCCTGGCGCCCTGCTCCGGATCCTGGCCGGGACCGCAATGGGCATGGCCGCCGCGCATTACTGGGGATGGAGTTGGGGCGCGGGACTGGTCTTCGGTGTCGGACTCTCGGTGGCCAGCACCGTTGTCCTGCTGCGGGCATTGATCGATCTCGGAAGCCTCACCCAGACCCGCAGCAAGATTGCCATCGGCTGGCTCATCGTGGAGGATCTGGTCACGGTCATCGTGCTTGTCCTGATGCCGGTACTGGCCGAGCAACTGGGTGGCGAACCGTTGCACGATGAAGCCGGTGGCGTACTGCGGACCGTGCTGTTCGCGATCGGCAAGGTCTCGATCTTCCTGATCGTGATGCTAGTGGTTGGCCGCCGGGTCCTGCCCTGGATCTTCAAAGGCGTGGTTGGTGTGGATTCCCGCGAGATCTTCATGCTGGCGGTGCTCGCCTCGGCGCTCGGCGTGGCGTATGGCTCGGCACGTCTGTTCGATGTCTCGCTCGCACTGGGAGCGTTTGTCGCCGGGGTTGTGCTTTCCGAGACCGCATTCGGACATCAGGCAGAAGAAGAGATCTATACGATCCGCGAAGCGTTCAGCGTGCTCTTCTTCGTCTCGGTTGGAATGCTGATTGATCCGGCGTTCCTGATCGAGCATCCGGGACGCATCCTGGTGGTGACCTTCATCATTGTCGTCGGCAAGAGTGTGGCCGCCTACTTCATCACGCTTGCGCTCGGGCAGACGTCGAAAACCGCGCTGACCGTCGCGATCGGGCTGGGGCAGATCGGCGAGTTCACCTTCATCCTGGCGACGGCGGCGATTTCGCTCAAGATCCTGCCCGAGGAGGGACGCGACTTGCTCCTCTCGGGTGCGTTGCTCTCGATCACCCTCAACGCAATCCTGTTCCGCTATCTCGATCGCATGCAGATGTGGCTTGATGGACACACACGCTGGGGCATGCAGGACACGGCAACGGAATCCTGACATGGGTCATACAGTGGGCAACTGTCTGATCGGCCTGGCGAAATCAATATCTGACTGAAATGGTAAGATATCGTCCATACGATCGCACTGTCGCAGGATCAGGCCATGTCCACCCATCTCTTTCCCGCTTTCACACCCCACGAGCACGCCCGCCTTGAGCGGCTGCGCGAGCGGTACATCGCTGGACGCTGGCCACGACCAGTCCGGGAAACCTCACGCTCGGCCCACTATCCCGTCGAGATGACTTTCACGCGGCGAATCAATGGAGAAGCAGCAGAGTTTGACTGCCTGCTCATGCACTCCGCTCCGGAGCACGCCATGGCTCCGATCCGGGTTCGCTTTCAATCGCCAAAAGTCAGCGATCCCGCCCCATCGGCGGATGAAGTGTTGCGCTGGTTGGCGATGGGCGCCATTCCGGCGGATGTTGCGACAGGCGACCATCTTGAGTTGATGTTTTATGTCATGCATTCGACTCGCAGCAACTGCTGGCGAGGCCCGTCGATCAATGCCACGACGACCGAAGTGTTCCGCAAGATCATGGGTGGGTACGCCCAGCGCGTCCGGCAACTGCTCGGACCGGGAGCAATGGCAACACTAATCAACAGCCAGTCAGACGCCTAACCGACAATCATCGAGACCATGTGCACGAATGCATCGACAGCCGTGGGATCGCCGCTAATCCTGGCGCGACCACGTGCCTCATCGGGAGAGATTGTGCGGCTCGCCATGCGCCAGAACGCGTCGGTCGACATCTCGATCGCTGCCACCTCTGATTCGCCGGGTCCTGTTGTGCCAACCCAGCTGTCCCCATCGAATGTCGCGATCCAGGTTCCGCCTCCGTCTCCGGTCAACACAACCCGGACGACATCGCCTCGTCCCGCCGGCACTCCGTTCAGCGCACGTGGCAGCGCGAGCATGAACGCCTCAATGACTGGCCGGATGAACTGCTCTTCAGCGAATCCCGGCTTGTGCACGGCGTCCCGGATCTGCTGCTGATGCACCCATCGCTCGGTGTACTCGCGCGCGACATGGACCCACTGCGGTTGCGGAACAGCACCAACCCAATCCACCGGCCGGCCAATCGCGGTCATGTCCCGATCATCCCAAACATGGGCAGCAAGCGGACCTGTGCAGGCGAGGAGATCGACCAAAGTTGCGGGGCTGATCCGGCTATTGGTTTCCACCCATTCGGCATTGCGTTGATCGATGAAGGCAAGCAGGTCTGTCCAATCGGAGAGATCCCGCCAGCCTCCCCGAAGCGGATGAGCAAAGTGATCGCGATCGCCCGAAAGCACATTGATATCCACGCCAAAAAGGTGGATACAGAGATCGTGGACGGTCCATGGATCGCAGACCGTCGGCAGGAACCACTCGTCGTCCGAAAGCCCCTGAAGCAGCTCAATCAGCCCGTCGTGCAACGGCGCGAAGAGTGGGCGGGGATCGATCACCTACGCCTCGACGAAGATATTGCCGTAGGCGGGACGCGCGAGGAGAGCCTCCTGCTGGACCACGGTGTAACGATCGAATCGGCTGGCCGCATCGATGATCGGACCGAACAGCGCCGGGTCACCAGCACTGCAAATGGTCGTAATCGGTTGCTGGAGCGCCCACGAAACGGCCAGATCGACATCATCCTGATCGGTGAATGGTTCGTACCAGGTGCCAAACGTATGCGGGCGATCTCCCCAGGCGATGCGAGCAGTGGCCTTGAGCACATGCATGCCGATGTCATCCAAAGCGGCTCGATCAGTCAATGCCGTCCATGCCCGGGCGAAATCGGGATCGCTGGCCATGAAGATGTTTGCCGATGTCATAGTCGTGGCGAACGGGTAGCGATCGATTGCCGCGAGATGTGTGGCCGGGCTCTCCCAGCCGTGCCCAGTGATGCCGAGGTGCGCTACCAGTCCGGATTCCAGCGCATCAACCAGTGTCTCCATTGAGCCGTCTGGGGCGAAACAGGCATCAAGGTCGGCCTGATTGCAAACAGCATGGAGTTGATACAGGTCGAGTTTGTCGCGGCCGAGGCGATCCATCGTCCTGAGCAACAGTTCACGGGAGCCTGCCCTGGTGCGGTTTTCGGTCTTGCAGCCAATGAAGACATCAGGCTGCGGATGACGGCGGAGGTAGTCGCCCAGGCGGATTTCGGCATCGCCATAGGTCGGAGCGACATCGAAGTGATTGACACCCGCCGCGAGGGCCTGTTCGATCAGGCGGTCGGCCTCATCCTGGGTTCGTTCTCCGAAAGCGGCAGTGCCGAGGGTAACCACCGAACTCATATGACCGATCCGGCCGAGACGTCTGTATTCCATGGGATTTCCCTCCTGCCCGTTGGGCATTGATCTGGTTTCAGTGTAGTGGTTGGGGAGAGTAGAGTTCTCAACCAAGATTGCTGTCTTTGGTGAAAGGTATCAAGGTGACCGGCCTTTTTGATTCTGTTCGCTTCCGCGGTGTTGACCTGCGCAACCGCATTGGCATTTCGCCGATGTGCCAGTACAGCGCCGAGGATGGCTTCACCAGCCGCTGGCACCCGATCCACCTCGGTTCGCGCGCGGTCGGCGGGGCGGGAATGGTGATGGTCGAGGCGTCGGCCGTTGTGCCCGAGGGACGCATTTCGCCACAGGACCTTGGCATCTGGAAAGACGAGCACATTGACGGGCTGCGCGAACTGGCCGATGTCATTCGGGCCAACGGATCAGTTCCGGCGATTCAAATTGCTCACGCCGGTCGCAAGGCTTCGACGCACCGACCCTGGGACGGTGGCAAACCGATGAAAGCCGACGAGGAGGGTTTCTGGCCAGTTGTCGGCCCGTCACCCATTGCGTTTTCGGATGCCCACCAGATCCCGCATGAACTGAGCGTCGACGAAATCCAGGCAACGGTTGAGGCGTTCGGCGCAGCGGCATGTCGGGCACGCGAGGCCGGATTCGATATTGTCGAGATTCACGGCGCCCACGGTTACCTGATCAGCAGTTTCCTCTCGCCAACATCCAACCAGCGAACGGACCAATACGGCGGTTCATTCGACAATCGATCGCGATTGTTGATGGACACATTTGCGGCAGTGCGAGCGGAATGGCCCGACGACAAGCCAATCTTCGTGCGGATTTCCTGTAGTGAGTGGGTCGACGGCGGCTGGACGATCGAGGACTCCGTCGCGCTGGCCAACCAGTTGAAGGACGCGGGTGTCGATCTGATCGACTGCAGTTCGGGCGGCAACAATCTGTATCAGCAGGTGCCAACCACTCCGGGGTACCAGGTTCCGTTCGCCGATGCGGTTCGCAATCAGGCCGGGATCCCAGCGGCGGCGGTGGGTCTCATCACCGAGCCAGAACATGCCGACGAGGTCGTCGCGCAGGGACAGGCTGATCTGGTGCTAATTGGCCGGGAGTCATTGCGTTCACCGTATTGGCCGCTAACCGCAGCCAGGGCCTTGGGCGAAGTTGACCGGCTGCACATTCCGGACCAATACCTCCGCGCCTGGTAGGCCGTTGTTCGTGTTCGTCGTTCGTCATGCGTGTTCGCGGTTACGGCCCTGAGGGCGGGTCGCCAGCGAGTTCGTTGAAGGGCAACTGGGTCCACACAATCTGCTCGCCGGAGGGTCTGGCCAGCGTCACGATGAGCGTGTCCTGGTGTTTGGGAACGGCGAGACGAAGACCCTTGTCGTCGTACAGGATCCAGGTACGGGTGCGGATCAACCGAAGATTCCCGACCGGAACATGGTCACGGGCGCGGACCAGCGGGATATCGACCTGGCGGTATTCGGGCTCGGTCATGGTCGCGGAAATGCTGCAGTGCTCATACCCGCAGAATAGAACAATAGTTCCATTCACTACAAGTCAGATTTGATCAGGTTCGCCGCATTTGTTCCCGCGCAATTAATCCGTTGGTCGGCCCGGCTAATCGAATTGCAGGCCGCTCAGCTGACGCAACTTGTCTAACCGGTGCGTTGCATCAATCCGGCGAACGGTGCCCGTCAGACTCCGCATCACCAGCGACGACGTTGTAGCGCCGTCGTGGAAGAACTGCACACCCCGGACCAGTTCCCCGTCCGTGATCCCGGTGGCGGCGAAGAAGACATTGTCGCTCGAGACAAGATCGTCGATACCAAGCACGTCAGTCAGCGAGATCTTCTGGTCCTCGGCAATCTTGCGCTCGTCCTCATTGCGAGGATGACGAACACACTGAATCTCTCCACCCAGGCACTTCAGCGCGCAGGCCGCCACCACCGCCTCGGGTGCACCGCCGATTCCAAAGAGCGCATCAACCCCAGTGCCAGGTGTCGCCGCCATGACCGCACCGGCGACATCACCATCCGGGATGATCTTGATCCGGGCACCAGTCTTGCGGATGTCGGCGATCAATTGATCGTGACGCGGTCTATCGAGGACACAGATCGTCAGGTCATTGACCTTCACACCTTTTGCCGCGGCAATGCGCCGAAGATTCTCCTTGACCGGCGCCTTGATATCGATCCGGCCGGCTGCTGCCGCACCGACCGCGATTTTGTCCATGTAGGAGATATCGGGGGAGGAGAGCATCGTGCCGCGCTCCGCAACCGCAACGACCGCGACCGCATTCGGCATACCGAGAGAAAGCAGTCTCGTCCCGTCGATTGGGTCGACCGCGATGTCCACCTTGGGTCCCGTGCCGGTGCCAACCTGTTCGCCGACGAAGAGCATCGGCGCCTCGTCCTTTGCGCCCTCGCCGATGACCACGACGCCATCCAGATCAAGCGCGTTCAGGACACTGCGCATCGCATCGACGGCGGCGCCATCGGCCTTGTTCTTGTCGCCTCTGCCCATCCAGCGGGCGGCGTTGAGGGCGGCAGCTTCGGTGACCCGGGCCAGCTCCAGTGCAAGATTGCGATCGACCGGGTGTGTTTCTGTCATGTGGTGTTCTCCCCGAGGAAACGGCTCACCGTCGAGCCTATCTGCGCGATTGTCCCGTATTCGCGACGAGTTCGGGGCAGGGTATCAAGGATCAGGCGACCATAGCGCTTGCTGGTCACCCGGCGATCGAGCAGGACGCAGACGCCGCGGTCGGATTTGCTGCGGATCAGGCGACCGAACCCCTGGCGGACCTTGAGCGTGGCCTGTGGAAGCGAGTAATCCATGAACGCGTTATCGAACGTCTCCGATCGGGCGGCCACAATGGGGTCGGTCGGCACGGCAAACGGCAGTTTCGTGATAACGAGCGCACTCAGGGCTGGTCCAGGCACATCGACGCCCTCCCAGAATGCGCCGGCCCCGAAGACGACCGTACGTTCGAACGACCGGAGTTGTTCCGCCAGTTGCTCGGCCGAACCGTCCTCGTGTTGGGTTCGCAGCGAGAGACGGTGCTCGGCAAAGCGATCGGCCAGGGCAAGACGGGCCGCATTCATCGCGGCGAGCGAGGTGAACAGGACGAGTGTGCGGCCCTCGGCGGCGACCGCAGTTTGAAGAATCGCTTCGTGGGATGCGCGCTCAAACCCGGCGACATTCGGCTCGGGCACATCGGACGGCAGGATCAGCAACGCGTTCTGTTCATAGTCGAATGGCGAGGTGACCTGCAATTCGTCGGCATCGTTCAGGCCGAGACGATTGCGGAGGTATTGGGTGCTGCCGCCCGTGGTCATCGTGGCGCTGGTCAGGACAAGCGAATCGAGTCGGTTGTACAGGTGCTGACGGAGGTATTCGTCCAGCTGCAGCGGCGCGGTGAAGAGCGTGGTGCTGGCGGCATCGCTGGTTCGGCTCTCCAGCCAGTAGACATTGCGATGCAGCGGATTGTGGATTGCCTCATTCAGTTGCAAAGACAGATCGACGATGGTGTGCCGCGCAATCCCAAGCCGATTTTCCAGATCCTCGATGCGCAGGATCATCTTCTCGGCATCGGCCAGATCGACATTGAGCGACCCGACATCGGGCAGGAACGACTGCAACTCCTGCAGATTGGAGGACAGGCCGACCAGCGCGAGGTTGAGTGCATCCCATCGCCGCTCAACATCCGACCAGGCCTGGCCATTGCGGATCGCGGGCGTAACGCGGCACCGGGATGCGTAGTCGCGGGCATGCTCGCCCTGATCCGCAACGATCAACGCGAGGTCCGAGAACAGGGATGTCGACACGGCGCGAACAGCATCCACCGCCCGATTGGCGGCTCCGATTGAATCGCGGATGGTGCGGCGGTCCTCATCGGAGAGGTGCTTCAGATTGGGATTGCCGAAGAAACTGTCGATCTCCACCAGCAACCCTGGTCCGGTAGGCCGGCGGCCATCTGGCTGCAACTGATTCAATGCACCCGAAACGATCCGGAGGGAGACGGCCGTCTGGAAACTGGACGTGGCCTGGTCTTCCAGATGGTGGGCCTCATCGATGACCAGATGCCTGGCCTCAGGCAGGGCGTCACCTCCCTGGACAACATCGGTCAGCAGCAGCGCGTGATTGGTCACGACCACATGGGCAGCATCGGCAGCACGCCGCGCCCGGTACAGGAAGCACTGGTTGCGTTGTTGAAACTGGCATCGGCTCGCATCGCACGCTTCGCCTTCAGCTGAAATGCGGTCGAAGGCCCGGGCCGATTCGCGATCGAGCGCGAGTTCGGCACGATCGCCGGTTTCGGTGACCGAGAGCCAGATCGTCGCCCGACTTTTGAAGGCAGCTTCGCCAGGATCAGCGGCGATCGGTGGTTCGGCAAACCAGCGGCGCAGGCAGAGATAGTTGCCGCGCCCCTTGAGCACATGAACCCGGGGATCCGATTCGGGATAGACCGCCCGGACGGCATCCAACGCAACCGGTGCGTCCTTGGTCGCCAACTGATCCTGCAGAACCCGGGTATTGGTGGCGACAACGGCCTGCTCTCCCGTCCCAACGGCGTGCATCAGGGCTGGGATGAGGTACGCCAATGACTTCCCGGTGCCGGTCCCGGCCTCGGTGATGGTCTCTCCCCCATTTGCCAGCGTAGTTGCCACTGCCCGCGCGAGTTCCGTCTGCTGGGGGCGCTCTTCCCAGGCGAGATAGTGACTGGCAACCGGACCATCGGGAGCGAACATCTGGGCCGTCTCATCCGGATCGACCCTGGTGCCGTTTTTGCGCTGCTTCAGGCGTTCGGGACGCGGTCGATTGGCAAGGAACATCAACTCCATCGGCGGCGATGTGCCGGGATGCGCGGCCTGGCTGTGAGCAAGTGCTGAGGAAAGCAGGCGATGTTCCCCCGAGATCGCCGGTCGTATTGTGATCGCGCCGCGCAGAATGGCCGGATCAAGCGCAATCAGGTGCTCGAAAACGAGTCCCAGGCGACGGACGATGCTGTCCCGATCGGGTCCGGTCAGTGGCGGGTTGATGCCGAGCACCATGGACCATTCATTGAGCGGCACAATCAGGTTCGCTGCGGGTGATTCGGGCAGGACGGGCAGCGGCGCGGGCGTGGCGATCAGATCAACACCGGCCCGATGTTGCATGTCGAGCCAATCGTCCAGTTCGTGCCCCGTAATCGCATGTTCGGTGCGCAGGGTTTCGCCGTCAAACTCGGCGACCAGCAACTGGCCCTGGATCACATCCAGACCCAATGCCGACCAAAGCAGCGGGGGAATGATCCCGTCCGCGTCAGTCATTGGCCGGATTTGAGCAGCCCGTGTTTGAGATCGTGGGCGAGTGAGAGCGTGAGGAGGGCGAGTTGGGAGAGGCCGGTCGCGATCGGTTCGATATCGACGTATTCCTCGAGCCGGTGTGCATTCGCGCCCGTCGTCATCCCCACACAAATCGCCGGGATACCGCGCGCAATGGCCGCATTGGCATCGGTGGAGGATGCATCGGCCGAGGCCGGGTATCCCAGCAATCGCAGGATCTCGGCGGCACTCGTCACGACCCGACTGCTGGCTGCCACCTGACCGGCCGGCCGCGAACCGATGACATCGATCGTGACACTGATGCGGTCGTCGCGTGGCGTCAGAGCGGCGTAGACCCGATCGATCAGACGGCGCAACGAAACGGGATCGGTCGAACGCAGATCAAGATCGAATGTGACATCGGGAGCGATCGAATTGATTGAGATGCCACCCGTGATGGTGCCCACGCTGAGGGTCGTCTTCGGCGATTGGGTCAGGGGGATGCGGGCGAGCGCGTCGATCAGACTGGCGGCGTGGTGAATTGCGTTCGGATTGCCGAAATCGCCCCAACTGTGTCCACCTGGACCGGTGACGGTGATTCGCAAACGCTGACTGCCGACGGCGATGTGGGTGATCCGGCCGAGATTCTGCCCCTCAACTGCCACCATTGCGCCGATCTCGGGGTGATCGTCCAGCACCCGGGTGACACCACGCAGGTTTCCGAGTCCTTCTTCGCCAACATTGCCCGTCAGCAGGAGATCAGACTCGACTGCTGCGCCGATGGCATCCAGCATCTCCTTGAGGTGGACAACTGCCGCGACGCCGAGCGAGTTATCGCCAAGTCCTGGGCCAAACGCGCGTTCGCCATCGGAAAAGATGTTGAGCGTCGTGCCGTGCGCGAAAACCGTGTCGATGTGGGCGGCCAAAAGCACTGCGGACTGACTGTTCGTGGACGCAGGAACTCGCGCGACGACATCGTGAATATCGTCCTTCGAAACTTCCGGCACCCCATGACGCTGGAAGAGCATCGACACGAAGTCCGCCCGATTGGCTTCGTGACCCGTCGGAGAAGAGACGCGCGCGATGTCTTGCGCGGTCTCAAGAACGGTCGCGGCATATTGTGCGCCGACCTGTTGCGCCCGATCTACGAGCGCCGCATCCTGCCAAATTCCGTTGGTTGCATATTGAAGTGACATTCGAAGGAGTATACGGGGCGGCGACCATGAAATGCTCCTGGCATGGACCAACTTGCCCCGCGCAATTCATATCCGATTAGAATAGTCGGATAAACACGTTTGGACTGGACATACTCAGGAGATTTCGAGCCCGATGCCTTCACTTGACCGTCGCCATTTTCTGGGAACCACTTCGGCGCTCGCAGCCTCGTTGACGCTTGGGACCCAGGTCCGCGCCCAGGATGCGACTCCGGATGCCACGCCCGGCGGCCCATGGATGTACACCGACGTGATGGGCACCGAGATCACGATCACGCAGCGCCCGGTCCGGATCGCCGCCAATCTGACGACAGCTGCCGCCCTCTGGGAACTGGGCATCTTCCCGGTTGCCGTGTTCGACTGGACCGCCTCCGCCTACCCGGACGGCGATCACATCGCCTGGGGCACGATCGATCCGACTAAAGTCGTCAATGTCGGCGATGTCGATGGCAACATCATCGTCGAGGATCTGATCAAGACCGATCCTGACATTGTCCTGACCATGACCTACGATCGCGACGATCCAGAGAGCACACTGGGTCTGCTGCCGGACATCATGGAGCAGGTCAGCGCGCTCTATCCGGTCGCGATCGTGACCGATATGGATTCGGCCGAGCTCCAGTTGGAGCGGACGGTGGATCTCGCCGAAGCACTGGGGGCTGATCTGGACTCACCCGAAGCAACGGCTGCACGAGAAACGTACGAGGCCAAGGTCGCGGAGTTCAGCGAGGTTGCCGAGGCGCAATCGGATCTCAAGGTCCTTTACATCGATGTCGATCCGGACGCCATTTACATCGCCGGCCCCGATGGCGTCTCGGAACTGAAATACCTGTCCAAACTCGGTATGAACTTCGGCAATGCAGATTCAGAGTTCGCCGCCGAGTTCTGGCAGACCCTGAGCCTCGAGGAGACCATCACCTATCCGGCAGATGTCGTTTTCAATGATGTCTACAGTACGGTCACGGAACTGGCCGATTTGCAGGCGATGGACACGGTCGGTTTCATTCCCGCGATCAAGGCGGGGCAGGTCGGTCTGTGGCCGCGCGACTTCCCGGTGAGTTACGGCGGACTAACTGACTTCCTGGAGACGACGCTGGTTACCTTCCGCGACGCCAAAAAGCTCGACGAAGCGTAGGCAGCCTGGCGGGGAGGCCCATAGAGGAGCCTCCCCACAACTTCCAACGTTCAACATCCAACCTGCGACCTCCCTGACCGCTTGACGATTGGTGCCGGGATGGATACGTTACCGAGTGCGCGAGGAGCATTGGTGCCGCGCGCACGACGGACGTCTGTCCGCATGCCCAGGAGCACTCATCATGGCCTACCACCGATTCGATGCCGTCATCGTCGGAGCGGGTGGCGCTGGACTGATGGCCGCCATCCAGATGGCGGGCAAGGCGAATGTGGCGGTCGTCAGCAAACTCTATCCCCCGCGATCCCACACCGGAGCCGCACAGGGCGGTATTTCAGCCGCGCTGGGCAATACCGAAGAAGACCACTGGGAATGGCACATGTTCGACACCGTTAAAGGTGGCGACTACCTGGTCGACCAGGATGCAGCCGAAGTGCTGGCCCGCGAAGCGATCGATGCCGTGCTCGAACTGGAGCACATGGGTCTGCCGTTCAACCGCACACCGGAAGGCAAGATTGACCAGCGCCGATTTGGTGGACACACCCGCAACTTTGGTGAGGGCCCGGTTCGCCGCGCCTGCTATGCGGCCGATCGCACCGGACACATGATCATCCAGACGCTCTATCAGCAGGGCATCAAGCATTCGGTCAACTTCCTTGATGAGCATTACCTGACCGATATCCTCTTCACCGAAGATGGCCAATGCTGCGGAATCGTCACGCGCGAACTGGCGACTGGCGAACTGCACACGATCCATGCCAAAGCCGTTCTGATCGCAACCGGCGGATTCGGGCGCGTCTTCAAAATCACGTCGAATGCCCACGCCGGCACTGGTGACGGAGTGGCGATCGCCTATCGCCGCGGCGTGCCGTTGATGGACATGGAGTTCTATCAGTTCCACCCGACCGGTCTCTACAAGATGGGCATTCTGCTTTCGGAAGCGGCCCGCGGTGAGGGGGGCATCCTCCGCAACAGCACGGGCGAGGCGTTTTGCGCCAGGTACGCTCCGACCCTGAAGGATCTCGCCCCGCGCGATATGGTCTCCCGATTCATCTATCAGGAGGTCAAGGAAGGGCGAGGGATCGACGGCAAAGACTACGTCCTGCTCGATCTGACCCACCTTCCGCCCGAAGTGATTGACGAAAAACTGCCCGATATCACCGACTTCGCCCGCACCTACCTCCGGGTCGAGCCGAAGACCGAAGGCGTGCCGATCCAGCCGACCGCGCACTACGCCATGGGCGGATTGCCAACCGACATCAATGGCCAGGGCATTCGCAACGCCGAGGCCGAGGTGATCCCCGGCTTCTACTCTGCTGGCGAATCGGCCTGCGTCTCGGTCCACGGCGCGAATCGACTCGGCACCAACTCGCTGGTCGACCTGGTCGTGTTCGGACGTCGGGCCGGACGGCACATGCTCGAATATGTCAAGACGGCCGACTGGGCCGAATTGCCGGCCGATCCCGAATTGGCCACCCGCTCCGAAATCTCGTCCCTCATGTCGCGACCCAAGGGCGAATCGATCATGGAGATCCGCCACCGCATGCAGGAGGTGATGATGGACGACGTCTCGGTTGTCCGAAACGCCGAAGGCATGACGCATGCGCAGAATGTCCTGCGGGAACTGCGCGACGCCTACAACCACGCTTCGATCGACGACAAAGGCGCCATCTTCAACACCGATCTGGCCGAAGCCATGGAACTCGGCTACATGCTCGATTGCGCCGACACAATCGTGGCCGGGGCACTGGCCAGAGAGGAATCCCGCGGCGGCCATTACCGGTCCGACTTTGAAGCGCGAGATGACAAGAACTGGCTCGCCCACTCGCTGATCCGCAAATCCTCCGGTGGCCTGACACTGACCAAAAAGCCGGTCACCATCACCAGATTTGAGCCGAAAGAACGGAAGTATTAGGCGGACTCGCCGGGGAGCAAGCAGTGCACGTTCAACTTCGGATCAAGCGATACAATCCGGAACTGGACACCAAACCGGTGTTCAAGGAATACGAACTCGAGGTCGAGGAGACCGATCGCGTCCTCGATGCCCTGAACGAGATCAAGTGGAAGACGGACGGAACGCTGACTTATCGGCGCTCCTGTGCGCACGGAATCTGCGGCTCGGACGCAATGCGGATCAATGGTCGCAATCGGCTCGCCTGCAAGGTGCTGATGGGCGAACTCGGACGCAAGGTGACCATCGAGCCGCTGCTC
>JAPXRQ010000020.1:0-26660 GCA_033813515.1 Thermomicrobiales bacterium | reverse complement strand
GGCACCACCAGCTCCAATGTCCTGACAGTGCTCCCGTACGGCGCCTTTCTCACCGTCGTCAGTGGACCGGAGACGGTCGACGATATCGACTGGTATCTCGTTGATGCCGATGGCACCGAAGGGTATGTCGCCGGTGAGTATCTGATCGCCGACGCGTCGTTCGTCTTCGCGGCCGATGATCTCGTCATCGTCAATACCGGGAGCCTGAACCTGCGCAGCGATGCGTCCGCCTCGGCCGATATCCTCAGCACCCTCATCTTCGGACAGGGCGCGACCATTCTCGCCGGCCCAACCAACGCCGATGGCTACGACTGGTACCAGGTAGATGTCGATGGCACGACCGGATATGTTGCCCGCGATTTCATTGCCTACGATGTCGCCACGACCGGTGACACCGCCGAAACCAGCGCCCCTGCGGACGGCACGTCGCTCTTCGTCAACACCGACACGCTCAACATCCGCGATACCCCATCCACAACTGGCGGCGTGCTCGAGACACTGACCTTTGGCGACACCGTGACCGTTTCCGGTGTCTACTCGACCGCCGACGGCTACACCTGGGCCGAACTCACCACCGCTGATGGCACCACCGGCTACGGCGTTGCCGATTACCTGACCGACGACGAGGCCGCGCTTCTGCTGCAGCCTGGCGCAGCCGCCACGGTCAACGATGCCGAACTCAACCTCCGCGCCACCGCCGGACTGAATGGCGAGATCCTCGCAACCCTGACAACTGGCGACGCACTCACGATCATCAGCGCCTCGGAATCAATCGATGGCTATCTCTGGTACGAGGTCGAAACGGAGGCCGGCACTGGCTGGGTCGCCGGAATGTATTTGGTCGCCTCCTGACGCGGCCGATGATTTTCACCAACGCCCCGGTTCAAATCGCCGGGGCTGCGGTATATATAGAACTGAGGAAACCGTAATGACCGTCAATACCCGAACCGAACGCGCCGAACGCATCCTGGTCGTCGAGGACGAGGATCCGATCAGGGACCTCGTCGCCACGGCCCTCCGCTTCACCGGCTTCCCGGTTTCGACCGCATCCAGTGGCCGCGAGGCAATCTCGGAAGCGCGTAACGAACAGTTCGATCTCCTGGTCCTCGATGTCAATCTGCCCGATGTCGACGGCTACGAGATCTGCCGCAAACTGCGCTCCGATGGCAACGATGTCGCTGTCATCTTCCTGACCGCCCGCGACGATCCCGCCGATCTCAAATCCGGCTTCAATGCCGGTGCGGACGATTACCTCACCAAACCGTTCAGCCTGGAAGAGTTGATGCTGCGGATCGATGCGGTCCTGCGGAGATCGAAAGGCGCGGCCGTCGAGCATGCCCGGCTTGTCGCTGGCGAACTGGTTCTCGACGAAGATGCCTACCGCGTCTGGCGAACCGAAGAGGAAATCTCCCTCTCGCCGACCGAATTCCGCCTGCTCCGCTACCTGATGCAGAATCGCGATCGGGTTGTCTCCAAGAATCAGATCCTGGATCATGTCTGGGATTACGAATATGTGGGCGAACTGAATGCAGTTGAGACGTATATCAGTTATCTTCGCAAAAAGCTGAACGACAAGGATGCGCAACTGATCCGAACCGTCCGCGGTTTTGGATACTCGCTCCGCACATCCTGAGTTCATTGACATGGCGAGGGGCAGGAGTCGCTTGACACTTCGAGCGCGGCTGACAATTGGCGTACTGGTGCTGCTCGTGGCGGTCTTTGCTGCCATGGGCATTGCCATGGCCCGCTCGACAGAATCCGCCCTGATCGCCCAGACCGATCAACAGATCAAAAAGCAGGCCGAACGCGTCAACAAGCCGCCGGAGAAGGCCCCGGAAGAGGGCGACAGCGCTACACCCGCGTCCGCCCAACCGAAGGACAACAATGGTGGGAACGGCGGCGGCGGCAATTTTGCAGGCGGCGGTGGCGGCGGCGGCAATCCGGAAGGGTATCCGGGTGGTCAGCAAACGCTCGCCACGTTCATCATCGACAGCCAGGGCAACATCCTCTACTCCAGTCCATCTGGCTACTCCGATGATCCCGACTCGCCTCCGGCAATTCCGGCCCCAGGCACGGCAGAGTTCGACCAGTGCCAGGAACACATCACCACCGTCTCATCCGAGAGCGGATCGATTCAGTACCGCCTCCTGATCTCTCCGACCGGCAACGAAGGCACGTATTCGGTCGTTGCCGCCCCGCTGGATAACGTCCACGAAACGGTGAGCAGCCTGGTCAAACGCTTCATCGGTGTTGGTTTGGCGGGATTGGCCATTGCCGCGCTCGCCGTCTGGTGGGTCATCCGCAAGGAGTTCCAGCCAGTCGACACCATGGTCGATACCGCTGCCGCAATCGCCGGTGGGGATCTTTCCCGCCGCGTGCCCGAAGGCGACGCCCGCACCGAACTCGGTCGCCTCGGTGAAGCCCTGAATGACATGCTCAGCCAGATCGAGCAGGGCCTGAACGAGCGGGACCGCAACGAGCAGCGGTTGCGTCGGTTTGTGGCCGATGCCGCGCACGAACTTCGCACGCCGCTGACATCGGTCCGCGGATACAGCGAGCTCTACCGGCAGGGCGCCTACCCGGATGAGGCAGCGGTCGACCATGCAATGGCGCGCATCGAGTCCGAAGGCTCCCGCATGGCCAGACTCGTCGACGACCTGCTCCTCCTCGCCCGCATGGACCAGCAGCGTCCGCTCGAGCAACGCCCGATGGATCTGGTATCGCTTGCCAATGAAGCCGCCACCGATTACGAAACCGTCACCACCGATCACCCACTGAACTGGGAGCCGGAGGGCGAAGTTATCGTCCGGGGCGATCCGATCCGCCTGCGCCAGGTGATCGACAACCTGCTGGGCAATGCGCGCAGCCACACCCCGGCCGGCACGCATGTCGAGATGTCGGTCAACCGCGTCGGCAATAACGCCCAGATCGTGATCGCAGACGACGGCCCGGGGATCGCTCCGGCCGATCGTGAACGCGTGTTTGAGCGATTCTGGCGGGCAGATAGTTCGCGAACACGGAACACCGGCGGTAGCGGACTTGGACTAGCGATCGTCCAGTCGCTGGTGCAGGCGCATGGAGGCTCGGTCTCACTGGACAGCGAGCCGGGCAAGGGATCCCGCTTCACGATTCAGTTGCCAATGCTCGGTGGATCTGCCGCCGACTAGCCCAGCCTTCGACTCTAAGCGCGGTCCGGACCCCTATCAGGCGACCAGATCAGGCAGCCGCAGCCTCGGTCTCCCCATCCTCACCGTCTGGATGCGCTTCGTGCTCTTCCGTCCAACGCAACCCCCAGCGCAGCACGGCGTAGCCGAAGATACCTGCGATGATCGAGCCGACCAGGATGCCAATGCGCGCATCGGTCTGCATCTCACCCGGCTCGAACGCCAGCTCCGAAATGAAGATCGACATCGTGAAGCCGACACCGCCGAGCGCGCCGACGCCCAGAATCTCGTGCCAGTTGATCTCGTCCGGCAGGGCCGCGAATCCAAGCCGAACCGCGAGCCAGGCAAACAGGATGATGCCAAGCGGCTTGCCCACGGCCAGACCGAGGATGACGCCCCACCCAACCGCACTCGTCATCGCTGCTCCGAACCCATCCACAATCGGAATGCCCGCGTTGGCAAAGGCGAAAATCGGCACGATGCCGTAGGCGATCCACGGGCTCAGGTTGTGTTCCATATGCGCCAGTGGAGTCTCGACATCCTCGATCAGCGACTCCCACCGTTCCGCAATCTCCTGCTGATGATGATTGGACAGCAGGGTCTGGTTCGGATCCCAGGCGGACTTGAACTCGGATAACAGCGACTGACTGCGACTGATGAACTCGGTCGGCGAGATCCACGCCTGGGCCGGAACCGTTGCCGCGACCAGAATGCCAGCCAGCGTTCCATGCACGCCGGATTCGAACACTGCCAGCCAAACCAGCACACCCAGACTGGCGTACACCGGCCAGTTCTGGAATCCGGCCCGATTGCAGAAAATCAGCAGCGCGAGCAGCAGCAGCGCCAGACCTAGATAGTTCCAGTGGACTTTGCTCGTGTAGAAGATCGCGATCACCCCGACCGCCAGGATGTCGTCGACAATCGCAAACGCGGTCAGAAAGACGAGCAGCATCGGGGGAATGCGGGCGCCGAACAGGGTCAGGATTCCGATCGTGAACGCCGTATCGGTTGCCAGCGGTATGCCCCAGCCATCCAAACCTGGACCACCCCGATTGATCGCGACGTAAATCAGGGCCGGCATCAGGGCGCCGCCGACCGCCGCGATGATCGGGAGCGATGCCTGCCGGACCGAGCGCAGGTTACCGGCGAGGAACTCCCGTTTGATCTCCAGACCCAGCAGGAAAAAGAACAGCGCCATCAGCCCGTCGTTGATCCAGTGCCGGAGATTGGCGGTGATGTTGTAGTTCTCGGTGCCGATGGTGAGGTAGGACTTCCAGAACTTCTCGTATTCCTCCTGGAATCCGAGATTGACCATAAGCAGGGCCGCAAACGTCGCCGCCAGCAAAAGTCCGATACTGGAAACACTGGCCTGGACGAAATCGCCAATCGGAATGAACGCCTGGGCCAGTGCGCGCTCCTGAGCGGTGTTGGTGATATCCGAGACCCGTGGTGGCTTCTCGACCAGCAGCTCCCGCCGCGCCTCGTAGGTTTTGCGGATATCCGAGTTCAGCCACGATGTGAGATGCTCGTGACTGTCGTAATTCAAAACAATGCGGTACAGGCGATCGCCCCGTACCGGGCGCGTCACCCGGACATTGGTGAAGCCCGGAAACTGCCAGGCATCCTGAACGATTGCCTGCAGGAACTCCTCGAACTCCTGCTCCTTGCCGGGAAGCACGACCTGCTCGATCGCCACCGTCATCGGGGTGTCGCTGGTTGGCAAGACCGGGAGTTTCTCTATCGGACCGACAGGTGTCATGGGTTCTGACCGCTCGCATTGACTTCGGGATCGTCTTCGGCAGGATCGGACAGATGCACGACACAGGCAACCAGGCCCGTCGCGATCAACCCGATCAGGAGCACCGGGTTCTCAATGAGAATCGTTGCCAACACCAGGGCAATACCGACCAGATAGGCGACGATCACTTTCGGCGAAATCTGGCGGAGGACCATGCGCAGACAAAGCAGGGCGGTAAGGAAGAGCGCCACCGGAATGGCAATGGTCGCTGCGGCCTGATGGGCGGTGATGTGCGCCACATGCTCCTCGTGATCCACCGCGATCTCGAGTCCGCCGCCGGCCGCAGCTGCGAACGCAAAGATGAAGTAGTGGCCGTATCCCAACACGATCGGGCTGCGCAGGCTCAGGTAACTTCCGGCGAATTTCCGCAGCTCCTCCCCCGGCTCCCGATCAAAGTAGAGCCACCACATGCCGAAGAAGATCAACAGCGCACCAATCGCCAGGAGCACCAACGGACTGGTGATATCGCTCTCGTCGATCGCCTGCTGAATTGAGACCGTCGTTCCCAGCACCGATTCGCCCAGGACAATCAGCGTGAACAGGCCGTAGCGCTCGGCAATATGGAATGGATGCCAGGGCGTGTGGGCATTGAACTCGGCGATGACAGGCACCGAAAGGTCGGCAATGACGAGCGCTACAAATCCGACCCAGGCCGCGTTGCCGTCCAGCGCCATCCAGGCAAGCCAGAGCACCTGGACCAGCGAGACGCCAATCGCGTAGCGACGGGCGGGCGCCTGTCCGACCGGGTCGGCCCGCCACACGCGCAGCCAGAGACCAACCAATCCGACGCGCATGAGGGTGTATCCGAGCACCATGATCGTGAAATCGGATTCCGAAAAGGCACGTGGAACACCAGCGGCGATGACCAGGTTACCTGCGATCTGGGTCATGACCCCGAACCGGTACAGGACATCGTCGTTGTCGTAGGCGGAGGCGAACCAGGTGAAGTTCATCCACGCCCACCAGATGGCGAAAAAGATGGCCCCGAACCGGAGAATGCCGTAGGTAAAGTGACCTTCGATGGCGGCGTGGTGCCATTGCCCGACCAACTGGGAAATGGCGACCACAAAGCAGAGATCGAAGAGGAGTTCGAGGGGCGTCGAGGCGCGGTGATGTTGATCGGGATCCCGCGCGAGCAATGGCTTGGCAAATGGCATCGAGGGCATAGGCGGCGCGAATCTCCTCGACGGGGGCCAGGACGACGTCTTTCCAAGATAACCGCACAGGCGTAAACCGGGCAAGAGGGTTCCGCGATCAGGCACGATCGGACCTCGATGCGGCGCTTGTGAGAAACATTGCACAAGGATCGCTGTAACTTGCTATCATGCTAGCGGACCCGCCCAATGCTGTGCATCCACCTTGTCTCCCGGTTCTCACCTTCAAAGGGTTGCTGTTATGGCTCGCTGGATCCGTCACTTCTCCGATGCAGACCCGTCCGATCGCGCCCTCCTCGGGAACAAGGGCGCGAACCTCGCCGGCATGACCCAACTCGGACTCCCAGTCCCACCAGGCTTCATCGTCACCACTGCCGCCTGCCGTTACGTGCAGCAGACCGGCACGATCCCGCCAGACCTGTGGACCGAGGTTGACGAGGCCATCACTGCCATCGAAGCGCGGATGGCACGCCGACTTGGGGACACCGACAACCCACTCCTGCTCTCGGTCCGCTCCGGTGCCGCCGAATCGATGCCAGGCATGATGGACACCATCCTCAATGTCGGCATCACCCCCGCCACCCGTGCAGGACTCGGCCGGCAACTTGGCGACCGATTTGCCGCTGATGCCTGGCGACGCCTGATTCAGATGTACGGCAAGGTCGTCCTTGGCGCCCCCGCCGAATGGTTCGAGAACGCCCTCTCCGGAGCCCTCCTCGCGACCGGCCTGCCGAGCGAACACGAGTTCGATACCGCCTCACTGCTCCATCTGGCCGAACGGTTCGAATCACTTCTGGCCGAACACGACCTGATCATTCCCGCTGATCCGCGCGAACAGGTGCGCCAATCGATTCTGGCCGTCTTCAAGTCGTGGAACTCCGAACGCGCCATTGCTTTCCGCGCCACGCACGGCCTACCCGAACAATCCGGTACGGCCGCAACAATCCAGGCGATGGTGTTCGGCAATCGCAATGAGCAGAGCGGCACGGGTGTTGTTTTCACCCGCCACCCGGGCACCGGTGACCCTGGACTGTTCGGCGAGTTCCTGATCAACGCCCAGGGCGAAGATGTCGTCGCCGGCACCCGCACGCCGTTCCCGATCAGCAATTTGCAGGATATGCCCGCCTGGCAAACACTCCCGGTCCAACTGCAGGCGATTGGCGATCAATTGGAATTGCACTACGCCGATATGCAGGACATCGAATTCACGGTCGAGGACGGGCGGCTCTGGATCCTGCAAACGCGCAATGGCAAACGTTCGGCGGCTGCGGCGGTGCGCATTGCCGTCGATCTGACACATGCCGGCGTGATCGATCGTGCCGAAGCTGTCCGTCGCATACAGCCGGAGAAGATCGAATCTCTCCTTCATCCCGGGCTCGATGACGGACGGCCGGTCAATGTGATCGGCAACGGACTTCCCGCCAGTCCCGGAGCGGCGCGGGGCGTGATCGCGATCGATACGGCCGACGCACGAAAGCGCGCTGCGGAAGGAACCCGCGTCATCCTGGTGCGCGCCGAAACGGCCGCCGAAGACTATCCGGCCATGGCGGTCAGCGAGGGCATCTTGACCGCGCGCGGGGGCATGACATCGCACGCTGCTGTCGTCGCGCGAGGCATAGGCAAACCAGCCGTGACCGCCTGCAGCGACCTCACCATCAACACCCGCAACCAGACCATCACGATTGGAACCGTCACGCTTGCTGTCGGCGACGAACTCGCCATCGATGGCGGGTCCGGTCGCGTCATCACCGGCCCGGTCACGCTCGCGCCGGCCGAACTGGATGCATACGCCCGCACCATTCTCGATTGGGCGGATGAGTTTCGGCACCTGGCCGTTCGCGCCAATGCCGATTCGCCCGAAGACGCCCGCGGTGCCCGTGCCCTTGGTGCGGAAGGAATTGGACTTTGCCGCACCGAGCACATGTTTTTCGGCGATGGCCGCCTCTCCACCATCCAGACCCTGATCCTGGCTGAGACGGATGACGAACGCGATCAGGCCCTGGCTCGGCTCGAACAGTTCCAGACCGACGATTTCATCGGGATCTTTCGGGCAATGGACGGGTTCCCGGTCACGATCCGCACCCTCGATCCTCCCCTCCACGAGTTCCTTCCGCATCGACCGGCCAACATCGCCGCGCTCGCCAAACGTCTCAATGTGGATACCGAAACCCTGCGCGACCGCATAGAAGCGCATCGCGAATCGAATCCGATGCTGGGGCTGCGAGGCGTCCGCCTGTCCATCGTCCATCCGGGAATTGCCACCATGCAGGCCAGATCGATTGCGCGCGCCGCCATCGCCTGTATCCATGAAGGCATCGATGTTCGGCCCGAAATCATGGTGCCGCTGGTGTCGGTCACTGAAGAGTTGTCCCGACAGCGCGAGGTGATTGAGAAGGCCGTTGCCTCGATCGTAGACAAGTCAGGAGTTTCGATCACGATCAGGATCGGCACCATGCTGGAACTGCCCCGGGCCTGCCTCCGGGCCGGTCGCCTGGCCGAGTACGCCGATTTCTTCAGTTTCGGCACCAACGACCTGACCCAAACCACGTTCGGGATGAGCCGGGATGATTCGGCCCGCTACCTGCCCACCTACCTGAGCGAAGGGATCTATCGCACTGATCCATTCCAGACACTGGACCAGCAGGGCGTTGGCGAACTGATTCAGATGGCAATCGAGCGGGCAAGGGCCGTCCGTCCCGAGATCTCGATGGGCGTCTGCGGCGAACATGGCGGGGATCCGGAATCGATCTCCTTCTGTCACGGGATCGGTTTGGACTATGTCAGCTGCTCACCGTTCCGCGTACCGGTGGCGCGACTGGCAGCAGCCCATGCCTCATTGGCGAACCCGATCGAGCAACCCCTCCTCACCGCCGCCGACTGAGTCAAATCGTCACAAGAACCATCGCCCGGTGCCCGCCTCAGGTTGAAACCCGGGTCTTCATTTGCCAACCTCTCCGCGGTTGCGTTACCGCCGCTGTCGTATTCCGGGTACGGCCATGTCCTAGCGATTTGACGTAGTCACCGGCTTCCGGGCCGGTGCACCCGAGACCGCCGAGTCCTCGGTTCGACCGCAGGTCGAGGTCGCCCGAGGGCGATAACCTCCCCAGCCAACCCGGTTGCACGCAGAAGTCCGGTTCCGGCACCACGAACCATCGCCCGGCGACCGCCCCAGGTAAACCAGGGGCTAACAAACGACACCTCTTCGAGGTTGAACCGAACGCCGCGCCCCGGCCACCAAACGTAGTCACGGGACCGCCGTGTCCCGTCTCGGCCACAGGTCGAGGTCGCCCGAGGGCGATAATCTCCCCAGCCAACCCGGTTGCACGCCGAAGACACGCCTCGCCACCCTGGTCCAAACCTACGACGTTTCCGCGAGCACCACAATCAACGTAGTGCGGTGTGTTCCAGCCCATCGCATCAGCCCACCCCGAGGCGGGAGACGGTCAAAACGGGGAGTTGCCGAGGAAGCGCCAACGCTCCGGATCCTGCAACTTCCGAGGACTCGGCACCAAGGTACTTTCCAGGAACAAGCCTTCCCACAGATCCCGTCGACCGGTCATTACCGGATTGCGTGCTATGGTTTGGGAGACGAGTTTCGTCGGAGACGGGCTTGATGCATCCCTGAAGCGCATCCAAACAAACCCATGAACATGTTGATCTTGCGGCACTTTGCGGACGTTCCTGTCGTTGAGGGAATAAAGTTCAAAGATGTGAGCTTTGCCTTGAATGGCAACCTGATGCTGCTCTTTCAGGCTGCCGAGAGTCTTTTCAATCCCAAAGATGGTCCTGTGGATCCCCACGAAGTATTTCCTTTCCGCATCGAGTTCCTCAACCAAGACGGTACATCGATTGCGGCAGTATCCGGAGCAGCACCGAGGTTGTTTCAGGTGCAGGAATTACCCGATCAAGACCTCCTGTTCTATGGCATGGAACGGACCAGGACAGGAACCAACACATACATCATGAACAGCAGCGGCACATTCACGAGAGATTTGGCTCTGGACAGACCGATCAACCAAATGAACACGTTGCCAAATGGGTCATTCTGGGTGGCATACGCAGATCAAGCAATCTTTGGCAGTGGAGTTGGCAAGGGTGGACTGGTCAAATTCAACGCTGATGGCTTCGTTGAATGGTCTTTCAACTCTAGCCGCAAGAACTACGATCTTGGGCTCATCAGCGATTGCGAGGCCATGAATGTCGTATCGGAAAGCGACATTTGGTTTTGGTATTACACAGACCACCATCTGGTACATCTTCGAAATGAAACTCTAGTGGGAGTGTGGAGAGATCTTGATGAGATTTCTGGTCTCCATGGCTCCACCAGCTTTGCTCTACACGAAATGAACGCCCTGTTTAGCGGTGGCTATCATGCGAAGCACCAATTGGTCATGGTGAATCTGGACACTCTTCATCACCAGGATTTGCTCCCGTGTCGCCCGGATGGGGAGCCGTTGCAGGACTTTCGAAGCCGCGCTCGAGGAAGCAAGATGGTTCTCTGGGATCAGTCCGCGATCTATATCACCGATCTCAGGGAATGGGACGGTTAGAGTTGAGCGTCAGCTGAGCACCGGTCCCTTCTCGACCGTCACTGGGTGGCGCTCTCCGAAGTACTCGACCGCCAGCTTGGTGCCGGGGGTTGCCAACTCTGCCGGCAGGTAGGCGAAGATCAGACTCTTGCCGACCGTGTACCCGTAGTTGGCGCTGGAGACGTAGCCGACGACCTCGTCACCGCGCAGGATCGGCTCCTTGCCCATCACCACCACCGCCGGATCATCGACCGACATCGTGGCCAGGCATTTCACGATCGGGCGGCTCGCCAGTGCCTCCGCTCCAATGAAGTTGCTTCGCTTCTTGCCGACCGTGAAGCCCAGCCCCGCCTCGTACGGCGAGTACTCGCTGCGGATATCGGTGCCGAGACTGAGATACCCCTTCTCCATGCGCAGGGAGTCCATCGCGGTCAGACCACAGGCGACGATCCCGTGCTGCTGCCCCGCCTTCCAGACTGCCTCCCAAACGTGGCCGGCGTACTCGGTCGCGCAGTGCAGCTCGTAACCTTCCTCGCCGACGTACGAGATCCGGATCAACCGCACCGGCGCCCCCGCCACAAAGACATGTTTCTGCGTGAACCGCGGGAATCCAGCCGGTTCGAGATCGGTGTCGGTCAGGCTCTGGACGATAGCCGGCGCGTTCGGTCCCCACAGTCCCAGTGCCGCTCCGCCCGAGGTGATGTCGTCGACCCGCACCCGATCCATATCGAGCAATTTACGCTGGACCCAGGCCAGATCGCGCGGACCACTCCCGCTGCCGCACATCAGGACGAAGTGGTTTTCGCCCGTGCGGACAACGGTCAGATCGGATTCCACGCCGCCCCGATCGTTCAGCAGCAACGCATACGAGACCCCATCGATCGGCTTGTTCACATGCGAGCAGCTGATCGTCTCCATCGCCGCCAGCGCACCCGGACCGTAAACGTGGATCTTGGTGAACGTGCTCATGTCGAAGAGTCCGGCGCTCGTCCTGGTGGCGACGTGCTCGGCTCCGGCGATCGGCGACCAGTGCTTGCGATCCCATTCGGTCTGGCGTCTGGCGCCATCCGGAACCGGCAGGTTGGCATTGGCATCAAACCAGAGTGGCCGCTCCCAGCCATTGCTCTCGGTGAAGACGGCGCCCAGCTCCTTCTGCCGCTCGTAGAAGGGCGATCGGCGCAGACCTCGCGGGGAAGTGACGACATCGCGCGGATGGATGATGTCGTAGACCTCGCGGTAGTTCTGCGCGCCTCGGGTCCGGATGTAGGATCGGGCCGCCCAGTGGGGTGCGAACCGGTTGGCATCGAGTTCACACAGATCGAGTTCGCACGTCCCGGCGGTCATCAGATCGGCCACCGCCCGCGCTGCGCCCGGACCGTGCGTTACCCAGATCGCTTCGGCCAGGTAGAGTCCGGTCACATACGGAATCTCGCCCAGCAGCGGATTGGTATCGGGCGTGAACGAGAACATGCCGTACAGGTGCTCACTCCGACCGGCTTCGCGAATCTCAGGCACCAGGCGACCAGCCTCATTCCAGGCCGAGGTAAAGACCGATTCATCCCATTCCAGATCGGCCGGAGCAGGTCTCGTGTCATCGATCTGTTCCGGATCGACGATTACCGGTTCGTGTCGATAGCTGCCGACGACATAGCGATCGTCCCATTGCAGGAAGTACATCGAGTGGTCCTGATGGCGCCAGAGCGGTTCCTGCGGTTCGGTCCGACCGGCAAATCCGGGCAGAGCCGTCGTGCGGACATACGGATGCGCACAGGGTTGGAGCGGGATAGGCACCCCGGCCATCTGGCCCAGCAGCGGACCCCAGATACCGCCGCAGACCAGCACCTTCTCTGCCCGGATCGTGCCGCGATCGGTCTGGACCGCGCGGATCTGCAGATCGGAGATGTCGAAGCCGGTGACCTTCGTCCGCCCGATGAATCGCGCTCCGGCCCTGCCTGCCCTGGCCGCAATCCGCTCGACGAACGGGATTGCCTTCAGATCGCCATCCCGCGCGACATGAATCGAGCCGAGGATGGTCGATTCGTCCAGCAGGTTGATCTTCGCCTTCGTCTCGGCCGGGGAAAGCAACGTCGCATCGAGTCCCCACGAGCGCGCATAGCCGTATTTGCGATGCAGATCGGCCCAGCGCGCTTCGGTGGTCGCGACTTCGAGACTGCCGACCGGCCAGTAGACCGGGTCGGGACCGTCGTCGTTCGCACTCAGGAAGGTCTCGACCGACCACTGGGCCAGCTTCGAGATCGTCCGGCTGCCGTTGTTCTGGAAAATGCCGCCGGGTGCATGGGAGGTCGAGCCGCCGGTCCGGAACATGTCGCCGCGATCGATGACGACGATATCGGTCACGCCACGCCGGGTCAGTTCCCAGGCGGCGGAAACGCCGACGATGCCCGCGCCGATGATGACGACCTCGGCGTGACTCGGAAGGTCGGTAATGATGTGCTCGTTCATGGATGGGTACCTGCTCGCGAGAGACAGAATCGGTGCTGGAAATCATCGCAGGTCATCATCCGCCCGTGCATTCCGAGAGGTTGGGTAGAATGGCGCGGTGTGACTGTGGACCTCCGGGAGCACCATGCGGTTCCGATTCTTCAGCCAGCTTCTTCTTTGCGCGGCGGCGGTTCTTTTTCTGCCCCAGTCGCTCGATTGCTGCCGCCATTCCGAATCGGTGCTTGGTGCGCTGGCAGATACGACAGCGATGGGCGGGATGTCGCACTCCGGGCACAGCGCAGAACCCGATATGACCTCCTCGCCAATCGTCCACCAAATGCACGTCGTCTGGCGCACGATGTCCCTCTGCGTCGCGGAGCTGTCGCCCGATCCTGCCGACGCCCCTTCCCAGGTGACTTCGGCCGACATGCACGGCGCATCACAGGTTCCCGGTCAGGGCGCAGAGTATGCGGTCCGCCGTCTGTTGACCGACCCGCACGCTTCTCACCGCCTACCCATCGCAAGCAGCTTGGTCCTCACCGGCCGCTCGCTCGCCCCGGATGTTCCTCCTCCTCAAGCTGCCTAATTACCCACGTCCATCGAATTGAGTAATTCAGCCCGCACGTCTTGTTTCGGGCAATTTGGAGGTATCTCTCATGCGTCGCATGATGGCAGTTTTGATGTTGGTCGCCCTCGCGATCGGCGCCGCCAGTTTGGGTGTCCGCTCGGCTTCGGCCCACGAGCACCGCACCGTTCTCGATCGTTACCAGTTCATCGTCGGCTTCGTCAACGAACCAGCCGTCTCGGGCGAGTTGAATAGTGTCGATCTCCGGGTCTCCGATATGAGCATGGCCACGCCAGCCGCCGATGGTGGCGAGGCAACCGGCGCTCCCGTCGAAGGTCTCGAATCGACCCTGACCGTTGATATCATCTACGGCGACCAGACCAAGAATCTTCCGCTGGAGGCCCGCTGGGGCACCCCGGGCGCCTACAACGGTTGGGTGATCCCCGTCGCGGCCGGCGATTACTCATTCCACATCTACGGCACGATCAATGGCGAAGCGATCGATGAGACCTTCACCCCGGGACCCGAGACCTTCAGTTCCGTTGAAGACCGGGCAGAACTGGAGTTCCCGGCAGCCGAGTCCTCGCCAGCCGCCAGTGCTCCCATCGCCTTCGGGTCCGTTGACTCCGGCTCCACTGGCGGTCCAGGCACCGGCGGCATCCTCCTCGGCGTCGCGGCATTGGGCATCCTGGGCGCTGCTGGCGTCTCCCTGATGCGCCGCAAGGTCTCCGCTCAGCCTGCTCCGGTGCTCTCCGGCGCTGCGGGCGACTAGTCAATTCGGTGGCAGCCGGATCACTCCCGGTCCGGCTGCCGACCCCCCAAATGCTTATGTCACGCACACGGCAGATCATCACTGCCCTCTCCCTGATCGCGTTTGCGTTCGGCCTGGCCCTCGTCGCACCGCGCCTAGCGTTTGCGCACGCCCAATACGCCTCCAGCATTCCGGCTGCCAACGAGGTGGTTCCGAACGCGCCGACGACCATCACGATCACCTTCACCGAGGCACTCGAACCCTCGGCGACGGGCGTCACCCTGCAGGCGGCCGATGGAAGCGAAATCGCCGGTGTCACCTCGTCGGTCGATCCCACCGACAATCACCGCCTGCTAATCACACCACCCGAACTCCAGCCCGGCACGTACATCGTCAACTGGCACAACCTTTCTGCCGACGACGGTCACCCGGCCAGCGGCTTCTTTGCATTCTCGGTGGGCGCCGCCGAACAGATCACCGGCCAGGTGGACGCAGGTTCAAACGGACCACCGGGCTGGTGGATCGCATTCGGCAAATGGCTGGTCTATCTCGGCCTCGCCGTCATAGTCACGACTCCCCTCTTCCCGGTCATCATCCGCGACCGCTGGCCGGACCAACTGGACCGAACCGAACGCCGCAAGATCATTGCCGGTGGCGCGGTCTTCCTGCTCGGCTCGCTCATCGCCCTCATCAATCAGGGCGCAATCGCCTTTCCCCGAGACCCTCTGCTGGATGCAACCTGGAACAACCTAACCGATACCCGGTACGGCAATCTCTGGCTCTGGCGCACGGGACTCGCTGTCGCGTGGGGAATCGCCATCGGCATCGCATTCCGTGGCCGCAACCGGATCGCTTCGCTCGCGGCTGTTGTCTTGGCGTTTGCCATACCCCTGACCATTTCCGAGACCTCCCACGCCTCGGCCGCCGCTTCTGGTCGTGTCGCCTCGATCGCCGGCGACTGGCTCCACTTGACCTCGGCCATGCTCTGGATCGGCGGCCTGATCTGGCTGATCGTCACCCTGCGCCACCCAGACGACTCCATCCGCCCGACCATTCGCCGCTTTTCGGGAATGGCGGTCGGACTTTGGATTGTCCTCGCCCTGACCGGAGTCTGGAGCGCCTGGACCCTGGTCGGATCGCGCGCGGCCCTGACCTCCACCTCATATGGCGACACCCTGATCGCCAAAGTGCTGCTGCTCATTCCTGCGCTCGGACTGGCCGCCGCCAATCTGCTTTGGTTCGGCCCGCGCGTCACGGCCGATAGCGAACGCTCCCTGCGCGGTTCCATTTTGCTCGAGGCCGTGTTCGCGCTATCGGCCCTGGCCGCGCTTGCCCGCCTCGTCGGATTGCAACCGGCCGGAGATGTCCACGCCGCCGCCCGGCAAACCGCCCTGGTCCAAACCGTCGAGGTTGGCGGTCATGGCGGCACCCTGACGCTCGATCCAGGCAACGCCGGCCCCAACACGTATCTGCTGGTGGTTCCAGATGCTCCGACCGATGCCAACGTCGAGGGTTTACTCCGTTTGACGCCGCCCGGCGATTCGAAAGCGAACAAGGAACTGAAGCTGGCCAGACAACAGGACGGCTCGTTCACCGGCTCCGGCAGCGAATTCGCGCTCGCCGGCGATTGGGGCGTGCAGGTCATCGTCCGTCAGATCGGCTCGTTCCAATGGGATGGCGAAGTATCCGTCGCGATCGAAGCCAACACCGGCCCGCCGCAGTTCGAATCATCCGCCTGGCGCTTCGGGCCAATCGGCGCGATCGGCATGCTCCTGCTCGGAATCGGCATCATCGCCACAAGTGCACTCATCGGCCGCAGAGCGAATCGCACGCTGGTCCTCGCTGGTGCGGCTCCGATCCTGCTTGGTCTGGTGCTGCTAACTACAAACCGCATCTGACGCGCCGATACCGAGGTGGTGAACAAACCGGTTCGATAAGGCCAGTTCGCGCCCTTGCCACGTGTGCTCCCCCCTGCTGAACTGGCATCGGGGAGGCACACATTGGCAAACAAGCGACACAAACCAAGGGCCAAACCGGCCAGGCGGCCACATCAACCGCAATCGAGAAACACCTCCGAAAACATCGGCAGTCGCAAAAGCAGCGCCTCGCCTCGTCAGCAGACGTACCGCACCTTCTGGAGTTTCGCCTGGCGGTTCGCGCTCTGGGGATCTCTCGGCGCAGCGATCGGTGCCGTGGCGCTGATTCCCTTCTTCGTCGGCACATGGCTGCTCGGCGGTTTCAAATCCAATGGCGAGTCGTACCCGGCTCTCACCACTCTGATTTTCGTTCCGATAGGCGCCCTTGCCTTCTCCGCCGTTGGTTGGGTTGGCGCACATTTCGAACTGCGCGCTCTGTTACCGCTCACTGGTCCAATTCGCTTCTGGCGTGAACTCGGCGCCGTTGGATCCGGCCTCCTCGGTGCCTATTTCTGCGTATCAGTGTCAAGAAACGGGGGCATCAAGGATCTCGAACCGGATCGCTGGATCGGAGCGGCAGTTGGTCTGGTCGGACTTGGAGTCACCTGGTTGATTCTCAGGAAGCAGTTCGATACGGCGAATGTGTGGTTTGGGGTCTCGATTGGTGTCCTGCTTCTATCGAAAATTCTGAACCTGGTTCCAGGGATCGGATCTGGCAGCCAACCGTTCTCGTTCGCATCGACTGTTATCGGTGCGATCGGCGGCGCCTGGGCCTTCTGGGCAATGATGCAGGCCGCCAAAAACGGCACCACCTTCCACGGCTTCTGGCCCCAACGCGCCACCTGATCCCGAGCCGACCAGATGTCCGACCCAAAACGATGGCGCTCGCCATGTAGGTCCTACCAGACAACGCGAACGTAGTCACGGCACCGCTGTGTGCCGTCTCGCCGCCAGGCGAGGTCGCCCGAGGGCGATCACCTCACCGACCAGCACGGTTCCACGTCTAGAGCAATCTCCGAACCACACCACCACCAGGCTGCGACGAGGCCGCATTGCAATGCGGCGCTACAAGTTCACGTGCGCGCAATCTTGACATTTTCAGCATCGTACGACAGGATTAGATGCAACTAAAACAGGATTTCGCCCCGAAAGGTCCGCGTGTGCCCACGGACATTCCCTCATTCCTCTCCAGACGAACCATGATCCGCGTCGGCGGCTCCAGCCTCGGCATCGCCTCGGCCGCCGGTCTCGCCACCGCCCTCGATCGGCGCGATTCCACCTTCGCCCAATCCGACGCCACCCCAACCGCCACCCACGACTCCGGCTCGCACAATACGTCTGCCCACAACGAAACCATGATCATGCCGACCGTCATGGGCGAGGTCGATCACATCGCCAATGGCTTCAACCCCACCGATATCCTCACCGATTTCGACTGGGGCACCGAATCCACCCTCCCCGATGGCCGCACCCTGCGCGAGTACCGCGTCACCGCCTACAACCGCACCATCGAAGTTGTCCCTGGCATCACATTCAATGCCTGGACCTACAACGGCCGCGTGCCCGGTCCAACCTTCCGCGCACGGGAAGGCGATCGCCTCCGCATCCATTTCACGAACGGTGGCGATCACCACCACTCGATGCACTTCCACGGCGTCCATCCCGGCAATATGGATGGCGTCTTCGATGCCGCCTCTGGCCAGATAGCCCCCGGCGAGCAGTTCACCTACGAGTTCGACGCCGAGCCCTTCGGTGTCCATCTCTACCACTGCCACACCGCCCCGCTCGCCGCCCATATCGCCGCCGGACTCTACGGCGCGTTCATCGTCGATCCGAAAGACAGCTGGCCAGCGGTCGACCACGAGATGGTCATGGTCATGAGCGGCTTCGATCTCGATTTCGATGGCGCCAACGATGTCTACTCGGTCAACGCCATTCCCTTCCATTACGACCACGACAAGAATCCGATCCGGATCAGGGTTGGCGAATCCGTCCGCATCTTCCTGATCAACATCCTCGAGTACGACCTCAGCAACTCATTCCATCTCCACGCCAATTTCTTTAATTGGTATCCAACCGGCACCAGCCGCACCCCGTCCGAGTTCACCGATACCGTCGCCCTCATGCAGGGCCAACGCGGCATGATGGAGTTCTCCTACCGCTATCCAGGGCGATACATGTTCCATGCCCACAAGACCGAGTTCGCGGAGCTCGGCTGGTCCGGCATCTTCCTGGTGGAGGAGTAGTCATGTCTGCTGACGCCCCCACGCTCTCCCAGCCAACCCGATCCGGACCCGGACGAACCGCCTTTCTGGTGGCGCTGCCGATCCTGCTCCTCGCCGGGGTCATCGCCGTCTTCGTCGCAACCGACGGTGGCGGTCTCAATGTCGAGCCAGCTGCGCCGATCGAAGCGGTCCAGTTCAATCGCACGGTCCTCAAGCCAGGCGTGATCGAACTGCACCTGCGCAACACCAGCCCGCAGGAGATCCAGATCGCCCAGGTGCACATCAACGACGCGATCTGGCCCTACTCAGCCGATCGCACATCGATCCCACGCCTCGGATCATCCACCGTCACGCTGGAGTACCCGTGGATTGAGGGCCAGGCGTATTCGATCACCCTCTTCACCTCGAACAGCATCCCCCTCACCACCGATATCCCGGTCGCGACCCTGACTGCCCAGCAGGACAGTTCGACGCTCTGGAAGTTCACGCTGGTCGGCCTCTATGTCGGCATCATTCCCGTCCTGCTCGGCATGTTCTGGTTGCCGGTGCTCGGTAATATCTCGCAGCGCTGGATGCTCTTCCTGATGGCCGCCACCGTCGGATTACTGGTCGTCCTGGGGATCGATGCGACCTTCGAAGCACTCGATCAGGCCGTTGCGCTCGGATCTCCATTCCAGGGCAATGTCCTGGTCGGAATCGGCATTCTCGGCACCTGGGTGCTGCTGGATGCCATGGGCAAGCGAGCGGCAGGCGAGGGACGATCCCCGCGCGATCGCCATTTCGCCTTCGCCTGGATGATCGCGATCGGCATGGGTCTGCACAACTTCGGCGAAGGTCTGGCCATCGGCGCCGCCTACACGGTCGGAGCGGCCACCCTCGGCACCTTCCTCGTCATCGGCTTCATCATCCAGAACATTACCGAGGGATTCGGCATTCTCGTCCCGATCGTCAAGGACAAACCATCGCTGAAAACCCTGGCGCTGCTCGGCCTGGTCGGTGGCGGTCCCGCCATTCTCGGAGCGTGGGCTGGAGGACTGATCACCGCGCCCGCCTTCTCGGTGCTCTTCCTTGCCATTGGCGCTGGAGCCTGCCTGCAGGTCGCCTGGAATATTGGCCGCAATCTGGTCTGGCGGCGGGAGCAACCGAATCCCGCCCCGATGACCGCCTTCGCCGGCATGATGGCCGGTATGCTCGCCCTCTTCCTGACCGGGCTGATCATCAAGTGATCACCCGCCGCACGCTGCTGCATCGAATGGCGATCTCCATCCCATCGCTCGCCGTCCTGCCACTGGCGGGATGCGGCGGGGATGACGACAAGAATGTCACGACCATCCGGATGACCGACGCACTTGTCTACGACCCCAATGTCGTCCGCATCAAATCGGGCGGGACAGTGCGCTGGCAAAACACGGGCAATGTCCCCCATTCGGTCACGACGCAGCCGGAGATCCTCGCCGATCCGTCGCTGGTCCTCATCCCGGGCGGAGTGGAACCATGGGATTCCGGACTGATCCAGGCCGGCGCATCCTGGGAGATGACCTTCACCACCCCCGGCGAGTACCGCTACGCCTGCCTCCCCCACGAAGCCGTCGGCATGACCGGCATCCTCATCGTCGAGTCCTGATCAATTCGGCATCGTTTGCCTCTACCCTTGGTCCTTCGTCAAGACAGGGAATCCTGACACGGCCGACACCCGCGTCATAGATTCAATGCGTGCACCGTATACCTAAACAGTGGCGCGATGAATAGCTCGCAGAGTCTGGATCGGAATGGCTGCGCTCGATGACGACAACCGGAACAGCCGTCGATCGGAACTCGTTCCATCTGCAATCGTTCGGGAGGCCAAGCGCAACCCGGCGGCCTTCGATGCCATCTACCAGCAGTATCTCGATCCGGTTTACCGATACTGCCTGAGACGAACAGGCAATCGTGAGCGTGCTGAAGATGCCACGGCATCAGTCTTCCTCAAGGCAATGGCTGGTCTTCATACATACAAGGAAGACAAGGCATCGTTCCGATCCTGGCTTTTCGCCATCGCTCATCACGTACTGGTCGATATGGAGCGATCGGAAGGCGCCAAACAGACCGAGCAGCTTTCGTTCGATCCAACCGATCACGCATCAGATCTGGAAGCGCATGTGCTTGATGCGGAGGCCGATCGCGAAGTAGTCAGAGTGCTCCAGGTATTGCCGGTGGATCAACGTCGGGTCCTCGAGTTCCGTCTTGCCGGCCTGACAACATCTGAAATCGCTGCTGCGCTTTCGATCTCGGAAGGGGCGGTTCGCGCCAGCCAGTATCGCGCGGCGAAACGCTTGCGGGTCGTTCTCGCTGACGATCCAACGAATTGGGGGCCAACATGACCATTCATCCGCAAATGGACCTGGACATGTTCTGGAATGAGCTGGTTACCGGTTCTGATGGCATCCGATTTGCCGGAGACGACCTGCAGATCGCGGCACAGAGATTGCATGCCTTACCGGATGTCGACGGACCGAGCCGCGAATTTCAGCGACGCATCGTCGAACAGGTTCAGGTGGACAGTTCGCCGCGCGAGCATCGAACGCCTTCCATTCGCAATCCGATTCGGCGAACACGAGCGCTTCGGTTCAGGCAAATGCCCGTCCCTTCCGCTTCCAGATCGGCGGCAGTGCTCATGCTCGCCACGATGATTCTTGGCGCGCTCGCAATCGTGCTGACAGCAGATTCCGGCGTTTCCCGAAAACCTCCCGGATTCCTTTTGGCGGTCGGCACGACGCCTGAAACGACCCCGCAAGCAATCGAAATCGCAATTCCGATCAATTCGTCACTTGGCTTTGCCAACACCAGAGCAATTCTGGGCACATTTCTGCACAGAATTGGATCCGGCGCTCATCCAACGACCAAAACGGCTGCCAGCGATTGCTGCCCCACATTGCAGGTGTTCACTGTTGTGCAAGGTGCGCTGATCCTTTCAACGGACCAGTCTTCGGTCGTCACCGATGGCGTGACCCGCGATTATCCGGCGGGGACCTCCATCACACTCACCGAAGGCGAAGCCCTGATCGTGACCGGCGGCAAAACAATCTCCTGGGCCAACCAATCGCAGTCTGATGCGTTGATGGTGGAAACAAACCTGACTGCGTGGCCGAGCGACTCTCAGGAAGCAACTCCAGACCTCGATCAATTGGAGGCAAGTGGGGCTGTGTATGCGCAAGCGGTCACCGTGCCGGATCATCCGTTGACGCTTGAGATACGCATCGCCGAACTTGCAGCCGGACAGAGTGTTACCGCAAATTCCAGTCTCGCCCTGGTTGGTTTGATCACAGACCTGTCCGCGGGAAGCCTCGGTCGCGATCCGTACGGCAACCTGTTCTATCTTGCCGGCATGGGACCTGGAGTTGCCGTCACGTCGTCGCTGGTACTCGACACGGCTCCTCAATCCGCTCAGCAGAACGGCCACCAGGTCTCGTTATCCATGCCTGTCACCTCCGAAAGTGGCATTCCCGGCACCTACGCAAAGCTGGAGGTAGAGATTCACAACCTTGGCCCTGGCAATACCACCCTAACGAACAATCGTGGCGGCTTTCCATCGCTGATTGCGTACGTGGTTGTCGAAGGTGAGGTGTCTGCCAGTTGGTACACGCCGTTCGATCTGATTCGCAACGGTGAGGAATTCGACCTGGCAACGGGGACATTCCCGCTATTCACGGGCGACGCTCTGATTGCACAGGAATCTGGCTTTGTTGCCTTCACGGTTACAGATGATCAAACCGTCCAAATTGCAGAGATTCGGCTGCTTGGTGGCTCAATCCTGGCGACACCGCGCGCGGACAGTTGGACTGAGACAGGCGCCTCAAGCGTTCTGATCAATGTGCCCGCTACTGATTCGATCCTGACTTTGACGGTGGACACCGAGGGAATTGGAACGATTCCGGTGTCTTCGGGTTCGTACGCCGTGGTCGCCGCGCCACTCCAGGAAAACTCCGTCATGATCGATCGCAACAGCGCCACAGAACTCGAAGTCAATTCGACGAGTCCAACCGGATCGATCGTCAAGGTCGAACTCGCTCTGGTTAGCGAAACTTCTGCGTCCCCTACCGTGCCTTGAAAACTGGGACACATCACGGGGAGGTGCAAACAGAAGCACCGCCGGATCAAACCTCGCCCGTCTCCCAGGCATCGATCTCACCCAAAATCCGCTGCTTCACCGGCTCCGGGGCGAACGAAGCCCGAACGCTGGTCCGGGCGAGATCGGCCATTTCCCCATCGCTCAACCCAAACGCCACGGCTACGCGCACATACTCGTTTCCGATGCCGCTGCCGAAGAACAGAGAATCGTCGGCGTTGATCGTGAAGGGTATTCCCCGCTCAAGGAACAGCTGAACAGGCGAATCCGCAAATGCCGGTATCACCTGCAGCACCTCGTTCGATGTCGGTGCGATATCGCAAACCACCTGCCGGTCCGCTAGCAAATCGACTACCGCCGCATCTTCGACCGCCCGAACACCATGACAGATGCGATCGGCATCCATGACGTCGATCGCCGCCCGCACATTGGCCGCCGGACCAAACTCGCCGGCATGCGGCACGATCCGCAACCCGCCATCCCGCGCAATCGCAACCGATCGCTGCCACGGCGTGTAATCGGTCGGTTCGATTCCACACAGGTTGAACGCAACCACTCCATCATCGGCCCGACTGACCGCGAACGCCGCCACCCGCTCGGCATGCTCGGTCCCGAAATGCCAAATCCCCGCAATCTGAAATCCAACCTCGATCCCGTGCGGCGCGGCGGCCTCCCGGAATGCTGCGGTGATCGCGTCGAACACCTCGTCGGTGGTCATCCCGAACCGCTGGTCGTACCCCATCGGCAGGAAAATCGGTTCGATGTACCGGACGCCGGCCGCGGCATCATCCTCGACGATCTCGCGCGCCATCTGCTCCAGATCCTGAATGCCACCGATAGCCATCACGACCGAGGCGTAGGCATCATTGAAGACCTCAAAACTCGGCCACCGCTCCGGGATTTCCAGCGATCCACCAGTCCGGGCAAGGATGGCATTGGCTGTTGAAAGGCGGGCGCTGCCTTCGAAATGCAGATGCAGATGGGCCTTGGGAAGCGTGTTCAGATCGCGCACGTCGACTCCATTGTCGATTGGACGACAGATGCAGGGCGGACAGATTCGATCGCGCAGTCTACCGCCGATCAGACCTGCCCGCACGCCAACGTCGCACTACGGCACGCCGGCAACATCCTCGCAGGCGCTCGCCGTGTCTGTACCACTGCTGCCCGAGCAGTAGTCAACATTCGTGCCGCCGTCCATCTGGTCATTGCCGGACTTGCCGAACAACTTGTCCTTGTTCTGATCGCCGTACAGCGAATCGTTGCCAAGTCCACCGACCAGGTAGTCCTTCCCGTAATTGCCATGGATCTCGTCGGAATCCGGTCCGCCGTCCACGTTGTCGTCACCATCGCCGCCATAGATCACATCCATACCGGCATCACCCAACAGGACATCGTCAAACGCTGAACCATTCAGACCGTCATTGCCTTCGCCACCGCTGAGCATGTCCGCACCGCCCTTGATTGCATTCTGTTCCGGATTTGGCCCATCCCCGTTCAGGAGATCGGAGCCATCCTCGCCTTGCAAACTGTCAGCGCCCGGTCCACCCCAAAGGAGGTCGTCTCCATCGCCACCGCCGACGGAATCGTCTCCGTACCCACCGTCGACTTCGTCGTTGCCGATGCCCCCGTAGACGATGTCATTCTCGCGGCCGCCGAAAACTTCATCGTTTCCGCTCCCGCCGTCGACCTGATCTTCGCCGGCACCTCCGTAGTAATCGGTGCCGTCGCCATAGAGTGTGTCGTTCCCCGTACTGCCGGAAAGAGCATCGTCGCCATTGGCGCCTACGACGTAATCGTCCCCGGATCCGGCGTCGATCATGTCGTCGCCGTCGCTGCCGTAAATGCTGTCGTTCCCGGCATCGCCATTTATGACATCGTCTCCGCTGTAGCCGTTGATGGTGTCATTGTCCGCACCGCCGGAAATGAAATCGCCGCTCGAATCGCCGAAAATGCGATCGTTGCCGCTTTCCCCGTACACGGTATCGATGTTCGACCCACTGTCTATCCGGTCATGCCCGGTTCCGCCATAAATCAGATCGGCGCCACCACGACCGCATACAACATCATTTCCGCCCAGAGCGTCGATCTCGTCCGCGCTGTTCGAGCCGACGATGACATCATTTCCAGGCGTGCCGTTGATCAGCCCTGAGCCAGTGATGGTTGCCTCATAGACCGTTCCGCCATAGGTGCAGGTTAGTGCGGCCGAAACCTGCTGATTAGCACCGAACGAACCGACTACGCCGAAGGCCGACACGGCCACCAATGTCAATCGTGCAAACTTCATCGTGCGTTCCTCGCTTCCCATTCACGGTTCCGTTGATTGCATCTTCCTGCGCAACGGTTCGGGGGCCATCGGTAGAATCACGTATTTGGCTAATCGACCTGATTGAATTGATGGTACAGGAGTTGTCCAGATGCTCGACGGGGTGTTCGCCCACCTTCAATCCCACCGCGCCGAGCACATCGATCGGCTCTTTGCCTATCTGCGCATGCCATCGATATCGGCCGAGGGCATTGGCATCGCCGAAAATGCCGCGTTCCTCGTCGATTTCCTGACATCCATCGGCTTCGACGCTCGCGCGATTGAGACGGCTGGCTGGCCGATGGTCCACGGCCATCTGGCCGGGCCGTCCGGAACGCCGCACCTGCTCCTCTACGGCCACTACGATGTCCAACCAGCCGATCCCATCGATCTCTGGACATCGCCACCATTCGAGCCCGAGATCCGCGACGGCCGCATCTACGCACGCGGGGCCGGCGACAACAAGGGCCAGCACTTCGCCAACCTGCTCGCTCTGGAAGCAGTGTTGGCGGTCGATGGCAAGCTCCCCTGCTCGGTCACCGTTCTGCTCGAAGGCGAAGAGGAAGTTGGCAGTCCTCACATCGCCGATTTCGTTCGAACTCACCGTGATCTGCTCGGCGATGTCGATCTGGTCGTGACCAGCGATGGACCGGTGCACGACAGCGGCCGCTGGACTGTTGAGTTCGGCGTACGTGGGGTCGTCTCGTTCGAACTTCGGGCGCGCGGGGCGAATCGAGATCTGCACTCCGGCAACTTTGGCGGAGTCGCACCCAATCCGATCTGGACACTGGTCCACGCCCTCGCATCAATGAAAGACCCTGACGGGCAGATCACGATTCCTGGCCTGCTTGAAGCGTTCGCTCCTCCCGCCGAACTCGAAATGGCCGCAATTGAAGAGATGCCGGATGGCACGCAATCGGTGATGGACAATCTGGGCCTGCATCGCCTCGATCACCCGGTTGGCCGCGGCTTCTACGAACGTCTCATGGCCTGGCCGACCCTGACGATCAACGGCCTGCATGGTGGGTACGGCGGGCCGGGTTCAAAGACCGTGCTGCCGAGCGAGGCATTCGCCAAGTGCGATATCCGCCTTGTCCCGAATATGACCGTCGAAGGCACCCTTGAAGCCGTCCGCGCGCACTTGGCAGACGTCGCCCATGAAGTCGAGTTCATCCCGGGCGGCGGCATGGAGCCATCGAAGACACCGCTCGATTCGCCATACGCCGACCCAATCGCCCAGGCAATCGAAACCGCCACGGGCGAGGCGCCGCTCCGGGTTCCGGCCATGGGTGGAAGCCTCCCCGAGTATGTCTGGACGCAGTCATTCCCAACTCTGCACGCCGCTTAGTCCAGTCCGGCGTTCCGAGATCGTCCGCAATCGTGCCTTCGCCTACGTTCCACCACGGTGCGAGCGGTCCCGGCTCTAGCGGAATGCTTGCTTCAATCGTCCACCGCGGGCCTTCGGTCCCCGGAGGAAAGCACGTCACCTTCACTCCGAGCTCGAAGAGCAAGTCCCGCATCTTCTCAATGTCGCCGTCTCTGCCGAGCTTGCGGAGCTCTCCGAGCCGTTGCCCGGCGTACTCGTCTTCCGAGATCATTTTCCGAATGTGCTCGCGTTCGTCCGATTGCGCTCCGAGTCGTGCACGCTCCGCGGTCACGTCGGCAATACGAGCCGAGATGCCGTCTAGTGAGCCAGCAAGCGTTGCGAT
>JAPXRQ010000019.1:0-26808 GCA_033813515.1 Thermomicrobiales bacterium | reverse complement strand
TGGCGCCCCAGCGTTCGAGGTTCTCGCCGAGCGCCTTGATGCGGGCAGGGTGGATTTCGTTGGCGACGAGGAGGCCAGTTGGTCCGATGGCCGCGCTGATCTGGGTGGATTTGCCACCGGGTGAGGCGGCGATATCAAGGACAGTGTGGCCGGGCTGGAGATCGGCGGCTTCGGCGACGGCCATGGCGGTCGGTTCCTGGAGATAGTAGAGGCCGGCGGCGTGGAACGGGTGCGAACCGGGGCGAGCCGTCGGATCGATGTAATAGCCGTTCGGACACCAGGGGATGGGCTCGAGGTTCCAGCCAGTTTGGGTGCGGAGGGCGGAGATCTCAATTTTGGCGGGGTTGATGCGAAGGCCGTCGGTCGGGGGATCACTGTAGGTGGCGAGGAATTGCCCGGCGGTGGGTCCGAGTTGGGCCTGGATTTGGGCGATGAAGGCGGGAGGAATCTCGAACTCTGCTGGCAACAACATCCGATCGACGCCCCTAACGCGGGGCCAGCCAGTTCGGCCAGCCGAAGCTCATCAAATTCGCGTCCTGCTCAAACAGCACCAAGTAAACTCTTTCGAGCAAACTACTTAACCTACCTTGTTGCTCATGAATGTATCTCCCATAGTCCATTCCGTCCGGAACGGCAATCTTCGACCCATGAGTCAGACTATTTCTAATTGAAATAAAGGTTTTCAGGTCTTCGCTAGTTATGTTCTGCTCGGGAAATGCCTCGAACAACGATGTCAGTACATTCAATGACTGATTTTTTATCGACTTTCTATTCAATTCTGATAACTTTTCATTCATTGCTACATAATCGGCGTGATCAATTGTTCCAGCATCTCTCAATGAACGCAAGCACAACTTTAGTTTTTCTCTAATAGATTCGAATTCTTTATCACTTAGTATTTTTTGTTCTTCCAAACGACTCACGATGATCTCCAAAGCGGTCCATGTTTGCAGGTACTCCAACTCTGCGAATGAATTACGATATGTACTTCGAAAAAGTTGTAAAGACAAAAGAATGCCAGTCTCTTCGGTCCAGCGCTCATCCGTTAGCTTTTGATGGGCATTGGTCAGGAATTGTTGGAGGTGGCTTTCTCCATGATGCCACGAAACTCCATACGAGTTGCCGCCCAACGGATAGACGGCGTGACGGGAAACTACTTCCCAACTTTTGCCAACAAAGCTTTCAAAGTGGATTGTGCCGACTTCAACGAACCGCCTCTCAGCGAATGACAATGAGAGTTCCAGCTGAGGAATTGGAAGCAAACTGAGGACTTGACGATCGTCATCAAGGTTTTGAGGCACTGGAGCAGTAGCAATCGCCGAAAGGACCGGGTGATGTTCCATGCTTTTTTGTTGGCTCAGCTCTAATTGACCGGCCGCAATGGGTTCAATGAGGAACTCTCCAAACTCGAGCGTTCCCCGCAGCGGCACATTCAAAAGGCCAAGAACAACACGTCTCAAGGCGCATTCCCGCAATGCTTCATGACCGAAAAGTCTAGCGGAGTTTGGGGGATTGGCTGATGGTGTGGTCGGCCCAGCGCTGGTTGGGGACGAGGGCGTACCAATCGGGGCGTCCGGGATCGCGATCGTAGGCGTAGCCACCGAGTTCCTTGTAGAGCTCGCTGTACCGGCGGACTTTTTCGCGATCGAGTTCGACACCAAGGCCAGGTCCGGACGGGACCTTGATAGCGCCGTTCTCGTATTTCATCAGGCCACCTTCGATGACATCGTCGACGAGGTGGTGGTAATGGGCATCGGCGGCGTGGGAGAGATTCGGAACGACCGCACCGAGGTGGAGCATGGTGGCGAGCTGGATTCCGAGTTCGCCGGAGGAATGGACTGCGACCCCGAGCTGGAATGTTTCGCAGACACCGGCCGCCTTGATGCAGGGACGGATGCCTCCCCAGAAGGTGGTGTCGAGAAGAATGACATCGACGGCGAGATCGAGGATGTTGGCGGCGAGTTGCTCAAAGTTGACGACGACCGTGTTGGTGGCGAGCGGTATGCGGACCATGGAGCGGACCCGCCGCATGCCATTCAGACCCCAGGTGGGGTCCTCCAGGTAGTCGTTGTTGAGTGGTTCTATGGCGTGGCCGAAGCGGATTGCTTCCTCAACCGAGAGGGCAGCGTTGGGATCGTAGCGGACGGGATCTTGCGGCCAGGCGTTGGCGAGGGCAGTGAAGCATTCGAGTTCGTAGTCGGGAGCGTAGACGCCGCCTTTGAGCTTGTGGACCGAGAAGCCGTGCTTTGCCTTGAGCTCGCGGGCGTGTGCGACAAGTTGATCGGTCGTGCGGACCTCCCCCTCGCCGGTGTCGGGATTGGCGTAGCGGAAGAAGAGATAACTGGCGAAGGGAACTTCGTCACGGACCTTGCCACCGAGGATGTCACAGACGGGGACGCCGAGCTTGCGCCCCATGAGATCGAGGCAGGCGAATTCGAGGGCAGCGTGGATCTGGGTGCGGTTGTTGTAGAGAGAAGCGGTGGGGTTGGCGATCTTGAAGCGCATCGCTTCGACGTCGAACGGATTGTGGCCGACGAGATATGGTTTGAGGCCGCGAATTGCGGCTTCGGCGCTCTCGCCACCGCCGCCCATTTCGCCCAATCCGATCAGCCCTTCGTCGGTTTCAACCTCGACGATAGTGCGAACGAAGCGACCCCAGTGCGCACCAGACGCGTGCTGCAAGGGTGCCTCGAGCGGGACGGTGACGGTTGTGGCGCGGATGTCGACGATTTTCACGATTCAGCCTCTCCCAACAAACCTGGTGCTATTCCGGCAGGACGACTGCGATCTGGGCAGTCAGGCCACCATCGACCTTGAACTCGCCGCCGGTGATGAATGTTGCCCGGTCGCTGGCCAGGAAGCAGATCAATTCGGCGACATCGCGACCGGTCCCGACGCGGCCGATCGGATGGGCGCCTCCCCAGGCGTTGACAACATCATCGACCGATTCACCTTCGCCACGAAACATGTCGGCGGAGTGGCGGAGCATAGGCGTGTCGATTGATCCGGGGCAGATGGTGTTGACGCGGATCTTCTGCTCGGCGTGATCGAGGGCCATCGCGCGGGTGAGGGCGTTGATGGCGCCCTTGGTGGCGGTATAGGCAGCGACCTGCTTTTGCGACTGAAAGGCCTGAACCGAGGAGACATTGATGATGGCGCCGCCGCCGCGCTCTTCCATCTCCGGGATGGCGAAATGAGCGAGGAGGTAGATGCCCTTGACGTTGATATCGAAGACCTTGTCCCAGAGTTCTTCGCTGGTTTCGACGACCGTTCCGTAGGTCTGAATGCCGGCGCTGTTGACGAGGATGTCGACCGCGCCGAATGAATCGACGGCAGTGCGAACAATCCGTTCGGCATCGGCGCTGTTGCTGACATCAGCCGCGACCCCAATCGCCTTCCCGCCAGCGCTGGTTATGGCGGCGACGGCGTCATCGACGGCCTCCTGCCGACGACCGCAGAGGACGACACTTGCGCCCTGTGCGGCCAGTAGTTCAGCGGTCGCGCGACCAATGCCGAGCGATCCGCCCGAGACGATGGCGACCTTGCCGGAAAGCTCACCTGCCATGTCTATCGCTTCCCGGATTCGAAGACGGTGACTGAGAGGTTGAAGTCCCTGGATTGGTGGGGATCAAAAATGCAGGTGCTGCCGTTTTCGATCGCGCCCTGGAGTCCAGAGGTGGGAAGGCTGCTGAATGGTTCGAGGCCGACGTTGTACATGTCGCCGTACCAGGGATAGCCGCGGGTCCCACCGAATTCGTGCCAGTACCAGAGGTAGGGCATGATCTCGAGATCCCATTCAACGCGAACACCGATGCCTTTGTCGATGCTTTCGACTTCGTACCAGCCTTCGGTGAGTTCGGTGAAGTAGAGCATTTCGCAGTTGGTGTCTTTGGGCGGGATCTTGCTGAGGTCGACAGGATTGCCATCGATGCCTTCGGTGATGGGCCAGGTAAGCGGGCGATCGGTCTTGACGCGGCGATTGGAATCGTCGCCGCCGGGATTGTGAGCGATCAGTTTGACGCCATCCGGGACGCGGATGACGGTGCTTTCATCGATGAAGGGGCGGCCCCAGGCGAGGTGTTGGCCCCACATGGTGTCCAGGCGCTGACCGCTGAGGTTGGTGATGGTCTCGCTCAGGTTGAGGGTCGTGCTATTGGTCGCGAGCGCCATGTTCTTGACGATGCGGAATGGCGTTTTCATGGTGCGGACGCTGAAATCGACGGAGACCAGTTGATCGGAGTCGTCACGAACGGTGTAGTCCCAGGGGAGGGTGCAGACCTCGCCGTGTTGGCCGAAGGAGGCGCCGTGGGCAGTGGAGGCAAGGCCGCCATTGGGGAAGATCTCCTGCCAGCCGCCGGGGTAGCTGTCGGTGAAGGTGGCGAGGCCGTCTGGGAGGGAGTTGTAGTTCTCGACCGGGTTGCGAACGCCGCCGGGGGTGAGCCAGGCGAAATCGAGATCCATGGGCTTGTAATTCAGTTCGACGACATCTGTGCCTTTGCCGGCGAGGATACCGAAGCGGAGTTTCTCGTTCTCGATGGTGACGTAATCGAGGCCGAGGTGGGTGAATTCCTTGATGCGGGGGCCGTAGTTGCGTTGCAGGCGGTGGCGGGACATGGTGATCGATCTCCTGATGTAACGCGCACGATGCGCCGGCACCGCGCAGTGTGGCGGTGGATGTATATGAATAGATTAGATGATTTGGCCAGTTCCAGTTGGCAGTTGGCGGTTGGTGGATGGCAGTTGCTGAAATGGGGATAGGATTCCGGTATTGCGATTTGGGAATTCTGAAAGGGACATGATGTGGTTGATCAGCGGCCTATTTTGGCGATTACGGTGGGGGATCCGGCGGGGATTGGTCCGGAGATCATTCTGAAGGCGCTGAAGCATGCCGATGTCTACGATCGGTGTCGGCCGCTGGTGGTTGGGGATCGGCGGATGCTGGAGCGCGCGGTACCGTGGGTCGGAGCAGAAGGCCTGACCTTCGAAACCGTGGAAACGCCGTCCGAGGGTTCGTACCGGGCAGGGATCGTGACGGTGCTCGACCTGAAGGATGCGGATCCGGCAGATGTGCCGATCGGGCTTGAAACCGCAGGGGGCGGAGCGGCGGCGGCGGCGGCAGTCTTTGCGGCGTGCGATCTGGCCATGGCAGGCGACGTGGCGGCAGTCGTGACGGCGCCGTTGAACAAGGCGGCGATGCACATGGCCGGATTCAAGTATCCGGGACATACCGAATTGCTGGCAGAACGGACAGGCGCCGGCAAGATCACGATGCTGCTCACCGGTCCGAATCTGCGGGTGGTGCATGTCTCGATGCATGTGGGGCTGGAGGAGGCGATCCGGCGGGTGACGACTGAGCGTGTGCTGGAGACGATCCGGCTGGCGGCGGAGGCATGCCGGCAACTGGGGATTGCATCGCCGCGGATCGCGGTGGCCGGGTTGAATCCACATGCGGGCGAGGGTGGATTGTTCGGGCGGCAGGAGATTGAGCAGGTCGCGCCGGCGATCGAGATGGCGAGAGCGGAAGGGCTGGATGTCTCCGATCCGCAGCCGCCGGACACCGTCTTTCTGCGGGCGACCAAGGGGGCGTACGACATTGTCGTGGCGATGTACCACGATCAGGGCCACATCCCGATGAAGTTGCTGGCATTTGACAGCGGCGTGAATGTCTCGATCGGGCTGCCGATCATCCGGACCTCTGTTGACCACGGCACGGCGTTTGATATTGCCGGAACGGGGATTGCACGGGAAGAGAGCCTGATTGCGGCGATGGATGTGGCGATCACGATGAGCCAGGTGTAGGGCGGCTGCACTTGCGTGATGTGCGATGACCGATCTGGCGCTGATTGCGGATGATCTGACCGGGGCGGCGGACTCTGGAGTGCCGTTCGCCATGGCCGGTTTCTCGACCGCGATTCCGTTCGATACACCGCGACGAGAGGCCGCAGATGTGCTGGCGTTTTCGACCGAGAGCCGGGATGTTCCAGTGCGCGAGGCGGAACGGCGGGTGCGGGGTGCGTTGACGGCGGTATTCGGGCGGGATGGTTCGATGCGGCCGGCCTGGATCTACAAGAAGATGGACTCCGTGCTGCGCGGACATCCGGTCGAGGAGCTGCTAATCACGATGCAGGTTGCGCGGGTGCAGCGGGTGGTGGTGGCGCCAGCATTGCCGAGTCAGGGCCGGACGACGGTGGGAGGGGTGATCTTCGACCACGGCGTGCCGCTGACAGAGACGGCAATGGGCAAGGAGCACGGGCGGGAAAACCTGGTGCATCTGTTTCAGCGGGCGTCACGGACACCGGTGCGGTCGATCAGTCTGGGCACCGTTCGGGGATCGGCGCGGGACTTGCGGAATGCATTGTCGGCGCCGGGTTCGTGGATTGCCGTGGCGGATGCGGAGACAGAGGCCGATCTGGATGCGATTGCGACCGTGGGCATTGCGGCCGGGATCCGGGTGTTCTCCGGTTCGGCGGGGCTGACCAATGTGCTTGCGCGGCGGCTGCCGATCCATCAATTGCAGCGGCCGCCAGCAGTGCAGGCACGATCGGGGCCTGTCCTGGTGGTGGCAGGGAGCAGGCATGCGGCGACCAGCAGGCAACTGAGGCAACTGGAGGAGGCGGGCGCTGTGGTGATCCGGCTGGATCAGGAGCATGTCGACGAGGAAGACGTTTCGTTCGCGGATTTGCGGACAGAACTGACTGCGGCCCTGATCGGGAGTGCGCCCGTCGTGGTGACGGCCGACGGGCTGGGTCCGGCGAAGTTGGGAGGGGCGGGCGTTTCACGGCGTCTGGCGGAGGCGGTGGCAATTGAGGGACTGCACGAGCAGGTGGCCGGACTGGTGATGACCGGAGGCGATGTGGCGGCGGCTGTATGTCGCCAGCTTGGGGTGAAGACGATCTGGCTGCGGGGCGAAGTCTCGCCGGCAATTCCGTGGGGAACGGTGACGGCGGGTGCGTTCGCTGGGTTGCCAATTGTGACGAAGGCGGGAAGTTTCGGTGGGGATACGGCGATGGTGGAAGCGGTGCGATTGATCGAGGGATTGCGGGGTTAAGCGGTAGAGCGGGACATATTGGCGGGCTGGCCTGTTGCGGGCAGATTTCTACAGTGTAGAATGCCAATCATGACGACGATAGTGACATCCCCTGCCAAACCAACCGGTCGCGGTCCGCTGACCCGAGAGCGCGTGTTGACCGCCGCGCTGACGATCGTTGACCAGGATGGCCTGGCCAAGTTGAGCATGCGGCGTCTGGGGGCGGAACTTGGTGTCGACCCGATGGCGGTGTACTACTACGTGCCAAGCAAGGCTGCGCTGCTGGACGGCATTGTGGATGCGGTGATCGCGGAACTCGGTCCGGTTCCCCCGCGCGAGGATGAGCAGGACCTGACGGCGTGGATCGTATCGGTCTTCACATTGTTCTGGAAAGGGATGATTGCGCACCCAAATGCGTTGCCGCTGATGGATACCAGGCCGATTTCGGGCGAGGCGGGAATGGCGGCGGGCGAGATGATCCTGACCGAGATTGAGCGTGAGGGCGTTGCGCCGGATGTGGCGGTGCAGACGCTGATGCTGCTGACGACGATCACGATTGCCCTGGCTCAGACCAGGCAGGCGCGCTCGGCGGTGTTTGACCATCCGGATGCGATGGAGGCCTATATGGCGGCCTGTGCATCGGCTGACGGAAAGATTTATCCGCGCATGCAGGCCGGGTTCATGAGCGGGCAGACGAAGAACTGGCAGGCGACGCTGGATTTCACGCTGCGAGCACTGATGGCGAGCGTGTTGAGTGGTGGGCGACCGGACGCAGAACCGCCGGCCACGTGCTCGTAAGCGATCGGGCCGGCGGTTGAATTTCTAACGAACTGGCTGGCTACTTCTCGGCTTTGCCACCGAGGATGCGGAAGAGTTTGGTTCCGCAGACCTTGCACTTGCCCTGCATCGCCTTACGGCCGTTCTTCATGGTGACTTCTTCAGCGTCGGCCATCTCGCGCTTCTCGCGGCACTTCACGCAATATGCTTCAACAGCTGCCATGTGGTCGAGTTCCTTCCCGTTTTCCGCCACCCCATGCCTGAGGTCGTCATCGATCTCCTGGTTGGGCATCCAACCCTGATGTGGCGTGTAAATCGACTGGATAATAGGGGACTGGGCACAGGCCTGCAAGAAAAACGGTGCCATTCGGGCACCCTGCGGCTCGATCGGCGACGATTCGAGACAGAATTGTGATCAAATGTGGTGATTTGCTCAACTTTTGCCACTCAACGAGGAGATTTGCATTGGTAACCCCTGGTGCGCTGGATGGACTGACCGTGATCGATATGTCGCGAATATTGGCGGGTCCATGGGCAGGAATGACGCTGGGCGACCTTGGCGCGAATGTGATCAAGGTTGAGGTACCGGGCGAGGGTGACGTGACGCGCGGATATCCCCCATTCTGGAATGGTCAGAGCACCTACTTCCTTAGCATCAATCGGAACAAACGGTCGATCACCGTGAACCTGGAATCGGAAGCAGGTCGGGACCTGATCCGGGAAATGGCGAGCACGGCCGACATCCTGATCGAGAGCTTCCGGACCGGCGCAATGGAAGCGTGGGGGCTCGGCTCGGAGACGCTGATGGCCGCCAATCCGCGGCTGATCTACTGCGCGATCTCCGGTGTCGGGCGGGAGGGTCCGGACAAGGATCGGGCCGGGGTTGATTTGCTGATGCAGGCGTATGCCGGGCTGATGAGCGTGACTGGCGAACCGGGCCGGGTGCCGGTGCGGACGGGGACCTCGGTGATCGATCTGACCGCGGCGGTGAATGCGGTGCAAGGGATCCTGGCGGCGCTGTATGTGCGGGAGAAGACCGGGAAGGGGCAGCGTATCGATTCGTCGCTGTTGGGCGCGGCGGTCTCGTGGATGTCGTATCACCTGACGGCGTATTTCGGGACCGGCAATCTGCCGCAGCCGATGGGTGCGTTCCATCCCAGTGTGGCGCCGTATGGGGCGTATCCAACGAAGGACGGGCTGATCGTGATTGCGGTCGGACTTGATTCGTCGTGGAAGCGGTTTTGCGTAGCGGTCGAGCGACCGGATCTCCTTCGGCATCCGCTCCTGGCAAAAAATGCAGACCGGATTGCCAATCGCGCGTTCCAGGATGAGACGCTGGTCGAGATTCTGGCGAAGAAGACGGCGCAGGAATGGGCCGAAGTGATGGATGCGCATGGCGTACCGGCGAGTCCGATCAATACCGTCGACACCGTAGTGAATCTGCCGCAGGTGTTGCAGCAGGAGCTGGTGATCGACAACCCACATCCGGGTGTGCCGAATCTGCGGACCCAGGGGATTGCGATCAAGATGTCGGACACGCCGGGAACGGTGCGGATGCCTCCGCCGCGGTTGGGCGAGCACACCGACGAGATTTTGGCGGAGTTTGGCAAGTCGGCGGAGGAGATTGCGGTGTTGCATGCGGAGGGGGCGGTGTGACTTGGTAGCGTCCTGCGTTGGCCGCGCCAGGGGTCGCCCGACGTAAACGCCGGGCTAGCGTGCGACGCCCCTTCAGGGCTGATGATGTGGGTGAGTTTCAACGAACTGGCGTGATCGCGACGGGCTGGAACACGCCGCACTACATTCAGGTTCGGGGGCAATGGCGGCACTGAATGTACGGATGGGGACGAGATGGTTGATTCGGGATTAGTTGTTCGGCCATTTGAGGGGGTTCCGGCGCACTGTGTCGAGATACGGGCGTTTCTGGGGCGGGCGCAGGATCTGGCCGACACGACGGTGGTGTGGCATCCGGGTGAGTTCATCTGGAATGCGTATCGGGCCAGTAGCGGGAGTCAGTTCGCGACGATCGAGCGAGGGGAAAAGGTCCTGGCGCTGGTGTATTTCGGATCGCCGGGAGCGATCGATGTAGTGGTTGATCAGTCGCTCCGAGATGCAGGTGCGAATCAGGCTCTGGGGATCGAGGTGGTGCGGCGGGCGATCGAATGGCCAGAGCCGGACGGAGAGGTGACGCTCTCGGTCGGCGGCGAGGATACCTGGCTGGCGGCGATTGCTGGTGAACTGGGATTTGCCAACAGCGGGGAGGCGGAGTTCCGATCGAGTTCGGTGCAATTGCCAGCGGATCTGGACGTGGTGGTGCCGCCGGGATTCCGGATCGTGGGCATGAATGCCGCTGTTGATCTGGATGAGCGGGTGCAGGCGCATCGGGATGTCTGGGCGCCGAGCAAATTCACACGAGCCGATTACGACTCATTGCGCGCGGCCGAGGGATATCGGGGCGATCTGGATGTGGCAGCAGTCGCAGCGGACGGGACGATTGCCAGTTACGCGATCGGGTGGTTCGATCCGGTCTCGCGATTTGGGCAACTGGAGCCGGTGGGGACACGGGCAGCATCACGCGGCCAGGGTTTGGGCAAGGCGGTGATTGCGACCGTCCTGAATCGGCTGCGCGGGTATGGGGCGGTTGGGTGTCGGGTGCTGTCTGAAGAGGAGAATGTGGCGTCGAGTGCGTTGTATCAGTCGGTTGGGTTTCGGCCGACGATTCGGTTGGAGGTTTGGAAGCGGGGTTAGGCGGTTGGCGGTTGGCGATGTAGCGGTGGCCTGGCCGTGTGAGCGGGTAGATGAGAGAGGTTTTCGCCCTCGGGCGACCTCGCCTGCGGCGAGCCGGCACAGGGCCGTGCCGGGACTACATCAGATTCGTGGTGCCGGGCAAATGTCGGGGTCGCCAGTGGTCAGCGGTAGCCTTCGAGTTCGTCGAGGGCGAGGGCGACGCGGGCCATTTGACCCATGCAGAGGGCATCGGCGGGGGCGCTGAAACCGAGTTCCGCATTTGGGGTCCGTAGCCAGTCGAGCACCTGGTAGGCCTGGAAGTTGGCGTACAGGCGGGCATGAATCTGACGGAGGGCATCCAGGCGTTCGGCCGTAATGGCGGACGGGGTGACGATGCCGCGAAGCCAGCGATCCATCATCGCCGGGCTCATACCAATGGCGCCACCAAGATCGTCCCTGCTCATCGCCAGTTCGCGGGCAAGGGTATCGAGTTCGGATTCGCCGTTGAGAGCGAGCGAGCCGGTTGATCTCGTGAAGGGCGAGGTTTGCTTGCGCTCCCACGAGTATTCGATCTGTTCGGCGGGAAGGGAACCGGTTTGCCGCTCCATTTGGGCGCGGTTCAGGCGATCGGTGAGGGACATGGGACACGCTCCGGGACAGAGAACGAGGGGCACAGTTGCCTCATAGCCATTGTCTGTCCGAGAGCGACGGATAGCGAGTATCTGTTAGGCCTATTGGGTGCGGTACGGGGGTACCGATGGGTGGCGGGATTGCTTGAGGAGGCAAAGGGTCGGCGGTCGAACTGTCGCTCGACCGCCGCATTGGTTCAGATGAGATTGAGCGTGACCAGGGCACCCGGTTCAAGGGTGATGGTGGCGCTGTCGTTCGAGAGGGTGACGTCTTTGGTATTGCGACCAAGGTGATTGCCGAGAGTGGCTGAGGTGGCACCGAAACCTGCAAGATCAACGGTGGCCGTGGTGAGCTCGTTGGCGATGGACTGCAGCAGCAGGGTGGTTGCGCCGTCGTGGCCGGGGCGGATGGCAATCAGTTCGACTGAGCTGTTATCGATCGAGGCCCAGGACTTGCTGGCCGGGGTGGGTTCGGCGCCCGGGACCTGACGCAGCGTTTGGCCGACCAGCGGGGCGCTGAAGGTAGCGGCGGTGAGTTGACCGAGGGTGGCGCGGTCCAGATCGGCCTCGCTGGAGATGGCGAAGCGGAACAGCATTTCGCCGCGCTGGGAGGCGGGGAAGTTGGTGTCCCACATGTTGTTGAGCGCCCAGGAGTAGATCGTGGAGGGAGACTGACTGTCCGCCGGAATGGTGGAGGGAAAAGGCGAATAGGGCAAGGCGATCGTGCCGAGCTCGATCAGCGGGGCTTCCATCGTTGCCCAGGCGGCCGAACCTGTGCTGTCCTGCAGGCCAACCCAATGGCGGATCGCGAACATGTGGCGGCAGGAGCCGGGGACATGGGGAGCGGACTGGGTTGTGGCGCCGCCGGTGATTTCGTAGAGCGGATCGGTGTCATCGATCGCGAATGGGAAGGCAAAGTAGACGCTCTCCTTCTCCACGACATCGGTTTTGAAGACGCGATTTGCGATATCGACCCGTTTGATGCCGAGCGGGAGCGCGATTGTGGTTTCGATGCCTGAGGTGCCTTCGGCCTCGAGGCGGAGGGTGATCTGATCGGCGACGGCATCGCGAGAGCGACTGATGACGGCGGCATGGCTGGCGAGGTAGCGATCGCCCATGAGGGTGCCGTCGACATCCTGGACGCGGCCGGAGAGGTGATTGAACGCCGCGGCGGTGGTGTAGCGATCATAGAGGTACTCGTTGAACCCATAGGGGGCATCGCTATCGACCAGTTCGCGGCCGGAATCGAGATCGGTGATGGACTCGATATAGCCGCTGGCGGGATTGATGCGGACGCGGAAGTGGGGCGATTCGAGGGTGTAGGTGTCGTCCGGGGTAGTGGCTTCAGGCTTTGCATCGGAGGGGACGAGATCGTAGCGGGCATAGCCGACCGGAGGCAGGTTACTGGCGGGGAATTCGATCCACTGGCCCTTCGCGCGGAAGCCCCAGTTGTCCTGCAGGGCGATGCGGTAGGGAACGGATTCGCCGGAGCGCGCGTCGATCAGGGTTGCCGGAGTATCGAGCGGCAGCCGTTCGAGCGGGACAAAGACACGGGCCAGGTCCCATCGAGCATAGGCCGAGGGATTGAAGACGATGAGCGAGGCATGGGCGCCGGGTGCGGTGCCGAGACCGGCGGTGAGATGGTGCAGACCTGAGCGCAGCAGTTCGGCGCCATTGTCGTAGGCGGTGTAGGCGAAGGCTGACTTCTTGCCCCACTGAAGATCGCCAGAGTTGAAGGTTTCGAGGCGGTGCAGCCAGGGATTGGCCGAGCCCCACGTGTGTTCGTCGAAGAGGGCGGCGTCCTCATAGACCTGATCAATGCGGGCAGCCGTGGCATCGGTCGTGTTGCCGGCAAGGGTGTGGAGGGTCTGGGCAGTGCGGAGGTTGGCCTGTGTCTGCCGGTTGAGGCCGAGGGGGAGGGCGGCCGCACCGACGCCATCGACCCACCAGTCGGTCCAATCGCCTTCGAACGTGTCGATCTGGTCGCCGATGCGCTGTTCGATTTCGGTGAAGTAATCACGGTTTGTGGAGATGCGGAGTTTGGGCCAGGCATATTCCGCGTTCCAGGCCTGAACCGTCTCCGGGAGGACCATGGTCGGCGGCGCGTTATCGGCGAAGCCATTCTGGACGCGGAGGGCGAGGATATCGTGGCGATAGGGCTGTTTGGTTGTTTGGGTGCCGGGCGGGATGTCGTGCCAACCAAAGGCGCGATCGCCGTATGGGTACGGGCGATTGGCGAGGTTCGACAGGTAATCCGGAAGGAACTGGCGGCTGGGCTCGATGCCGAGCGATGTACCGACGAGCACGCCATCCATGTAGGCGACACCGTGCGGGGTATCGGACATCCAGACGAGGAGACGCTTGCCATCGGCGCCTTTCCACCAGAATGGCTTGGTGAGGCTTTGGCCATCGAGAAGATGAGGGATGGAGCGGCCAGCGTAATTGTGGGCAACGGAGAGGTATTTGATATCGGCGCTGGTGAGCAGGTTGAGCAGACCGATTGTGGCGCCCGGAACATCGGACTGGATCGCGGAGACGATCTCGACGCCGTGCTTCTGGCGGAGTTCGTCGGTGAAGTTCATGCCCCAGGCGAGTTCGTCGATGGAATAGACCTCGGTATGCATCGAGAACGGGAGACCGTTGATTTCGATGCGGCCCTCCCGGACGCGCCGGAAGAACTCGTCCTGCATCTGCTGCGGGCGATTTGCGAGCCAATGGCGCAGCGGGAAGGTGACTTCGACATTCCACCGGAATTGATCGGCCGGTGCGAAGTCGTCGGTGGCCGTGATGAGGTCGAGCGCGGCATCGATGTAGCGGAGTTGATGCTCGAGAACCATTGCCTGGGGATCGGTGTAGCCGTAGTCGAAATGCGAGTGGTGGATGAGGTGGACGGTGAACTTCCGTTGCGGCCGGACGGTGATGGAGGTGTTGCTCTGATCGGCACCGGAGGCGATGGTGAGTGTGATGTCGGTTGGCGAGGCGACTTCGGGAACGAAGAGATGGCCAGTGGTCTGATCGGGCGCGATGGTGAGTTCGGCGCCTGCTGAGGTGCTGATGGTGACTGGCTGATCGCGCGGGCCATCGATGCGGACGCGGACGGCCTGTTCGAGTCCGGAGGCGCCTTCACGGAAGAGCGGGACATCGGCAAGGCGAATGGACAAGTTGCCCAGCGCGATTGTCTGGACGGTGGCGCGCTTGACCAGTTCTTCCTGGGTTTCGGCGGTGTTCCAGTGGTGGTTGACGGCGATACGGCGTGGCATTTTTGAGTTCCTGGTTCCTAGTTCCAAGTTCCAAGCGACGGAAAAGGGTCTGAGGTTAAGTGAGGGGGGCGCCTTGTTTGCCTACCTCCAGTTTGGTGATATGCCAGCGGCCGAGATTGCTGGTGAACAGGTCGGTCCCGCGGAAGGCGCAGTTGGTGGGGTGGCAGAGCATGTGGGCATCGGGATCGTCGTAGAGCAGCGAGAGTTCGCCGTCCGGGGTCGCGACGTAGAGGCGAGATGGTTCGTAGCAGGAGATGTAGACATTGCCTTCGGCATCCAGGGCGAGGCCATCGGGCAGGCGATTGAGGTTCTCAACGAAGGTTGTTTTCGCGCCCGCCGATCCATCGGGGTTGATTGCGATGCGGGAGATCTTGCGGGCGAAGGTCTCGGCGACGAAGAGGGACTGTCGGTCCAGATCGAGGGCCATGCCGTTGCCAAAGACGAGCGGTTGGTCGTACCAGAGTGTGGTGTCGCCGGTGGCGAGATCGATGCGCCAGACGCCCGGGCCGGGTATGGTCGGATGGTGACTATCGGAGACGTAGAGGCAGTTGCGCCCGGAGTCGAAGACCGGGTAGTTGGGGACACGCATCGGGCGATCGAGAGCACCGGCGGAGAAGCGTTCGAGTTGGCCGGTGGCGATAGTCAGGCGGAAGACGCAGGCATGTCCGAGATCGCAGGTGTAGAGATGGCCAGCGTTGTCGAATGCCATGCCGAGGGTGAATCCACCGCTGGAGGCGATCTGTTCGAAGCTCGATCCGTCGGGTTCGATGCGATAGATTTCGCCGCCATCACCGCCGCACCAGATTGCCCCGTCCTCGGCGACAGCGAGACCCTCGGGGTGCTTGAGGCGAAGAGCGCCGAGGGTGCCATCGATGAAGACGGAGCCAGCGCTAAAGGGGAGAAGCGGTTCCATTGGTATCGGCTCCTTTGCCGGAGGGTGCCCCGGCCGAGACCTGGGCGACGACGGTTTGGCGGGCGACATTGATGTGCTCGGTCATCGCACCGGTGGCCGATGCAGGATCGCGAGCGGCGATGGCATCGACGACGATGTGGTGGTGGAAGTGATCGCGGGCGCGCGTGACGGCGAAACCGGTGCGCGGATCGGTGAGGTGCAGTTCGGTGGAATACATCTCGAGGAGCGACTCGATGATGTGGGTGAGGACAAGGTTGCCTGATGCGCGCGCGATGGCGGCATGGAGTTCGTAGTTGACGCGGATGTAGGAGTCGTCGGTGCGTTCCACGGCGATATCGGCCTGACGGACGAGATCCTGCAGAGCCTCGATCTCGGACGGCGTGGCGAACTGGGCAGCGAGGCCGGCGAGATGAGGTTCTATGAGGGTGCGGGCGTCGAGGACCTGCAGGATCGTCTGGGTTTCGAGGGCGCCTACACCCGGATTGGAGAGGAGCAGGCGATCGGACTGGCGGCGGACGTAAATGCCGGAGCCGTGGCGGATATCGATGAGGCCAGTGGCCTGGAGGCGGCGGAGTGCCTCGCGGATGGTGGGGGTGGCGACATTGAACTGTTCGGCGAGGGCGCGAGCGGAGGGTAGGCGATCGCCTGGTTTGAGATCGTTGGAGCGGATGAGGTTCTGGATCTGGCTGGAGAGATAGGCGGACAGGTTTGGTTTGGAAAGACCAGACTGGTCCATGAGCCGAGACCTCCTCGTAGCGGGTGCGCGATGGATTCGTCGAGAGCACTCGCGCGGTGTGCCGGCACCAAGCGTAGCGGCCCGATTGACAGTCCCAACGGACATTTCTATGATACGCGAAAGACAATAATTGATTAGATCACTTACACTCCCATGAGTCGCGAGGAGGTGGACCCAGGCAGACAGTGACGGAATTGTCTCGTCACCCTCGTAGGCGGATTGCTCGATGTGGGGTAGTCCGAAGTTTCAAAGGAGAACTACATGGCACGATCGGTTTTTGAGCAGTACCTGATGGACCGGCGCGCACTGCTGAAGGGCGGAGCGGCGTTGGGAGCGGCCGGCGTGATGGCCGGCGGCGCGACTGCGATTGGCCTCGAGCAGGCGATGGCGCAGGATCTGACCACGCTGAACTTCTATCACGACAAGACGCCGTGGGATGACTTCTTCAAGGGCGTGGGCGATCTGGCCAAGGATGCGATCAATGTCACCTGGGAGACCTCCGCGTACGGTGACACAACGTCGTACCAGGCGGCCGTGACCGGCGCCCTGCCGACCAAAGACACTCCCGACATGTTTACCTGGTGGTCCGGATTCCGGATCGAGGATCTTTACAACCAGGGTGTTCTCGAGGACGTGACTGATATCTGGACGCAAGGTGTGGCCGATGGCAACTTGCCGGAGTCGCTGGCGACTGGTTTCACCTTCAACGGAACGCAGTGCGCGATTCCGACAGCAGCCTCGTTCTGGGTGACCTTCTACAACAAGAAGGTATTCGCGGATAACGGACTCGAAGTTCCGACGACCTGGGCGGAGTACCAGACGGTCTGCGAGACGCTGAAGGCTGCGGGGGTCACACCACTCGCCTCGACGACAAATGGCCGCTGGCCGGCGTTTATCCCCTTCCAGGACTTCGTGCTGCGGACTGATCCCGAGTTCTACAACAAGTTGATGGCGGGTCAGGCCAAGTACACCGACGACACCTGCAAGGCGGCCATGACCACCTGGAAGGGCATGCTGGACGCGGGCTACTACACCGATCTCGACTCGGACATGTCGGCCGATTGGGGTCCGGCGTTCCAGGCGGGCGAGCTGGCGATGGTGCCGATCGGAACATGGTTCCAGAGCACATTCACCGCGCTGGACATGGTGCCGGGGACGGACTACGACATCTTCATCACGCCGAACATCAATGACGGCATGGGCAACAGCGTGATCGTTGAGGCAGGTGCGCTCTGCATGGCCAAGAACAGCGGCAAGCTCGATGCGGCCAAGCAGATGGCCAACTTCTGGATCTCGCCGGATACGAACACGTTCTTCGCTGGCAAGCTGGGTGACACGCCGTTCAATCCGAAGTCGACCAGCGAGAATGCGGCGAACGCAGCCCTGCTGACGATGGTGAGCGAGCAGAGCTACACCCTGTACCAGCGCTTCTGGGAAGCCTCGCCGGTGCCCATCGTTGAGGGTGCGGTCGACTTCCTGGCCGGCTTCATGCTGGACACGAGCACACTGGACGACACGCTGCAGCAGATCCAGGATCTGGCTGACTCCGAGTGGGAGAAGCGTGGCGGTCCGGCGGCCGAGGCCTCTCCAGCCGCCTAGTTCAGACGGGACCTCCGGTATGGCGAATGTGTCCATGCCGGAGGTTCTTTTTGTTGCCGGGCCGGCGTTGTGCATGGAACCGGGTGCCGGTTTTTCAGATTTGGCAAGATAGCGTTGCAAAGACGAGCAAGTAGTAGCAAACGAGGTGCGATCCGATGACAACGCAGGATCGAGCGGCAATGGTGCCGGGCAATGTGATCGTGGCGAAGGCTAGCGGGTGGCACCGTTTCTTCCATCGGGTCACCCCATTCTTGTTCATGGTGCCAGCGCTTCTTCTGGTTGGTGTCTTTCTGATCTACCCGTTTCTGCGGAGCACGTACTGGAGCTTCACGGAATTCGGCGGAATTGGTTCGCCGACGTGGATTGGACTGGATAACTACCGCAATTTCTTCGACGACCCGGCGATCACCCAGTCGATGAAAAACACCGCGTACTGGGTTGTGGGAACGATGCTCTTCCCGGTCGGTCTCGGCCTGTTGATTGCCGTGCTGAGTTTTGACCTCAAGGGCGGATCGGCGATGCGTCTGCCGTTCCTCCTCCCCTACGCACTTTCAGGGACCGCGATCGCCACTGTTTGGCAGTTTATGTTGAGCAAGAATGGTGCGATCAATAGTGTGCTTGAAGCGGTTGGGCTGGAATCGTGGGGGCGATCGTGGCTGCTGCGGCCACCGGTCAACACCTACTCCATGATCGTGGCCTCAACCTGGCAGGCGGTTGGGGTGGCCGTGTTGTTGTTCCTGATCGGTCTGCAGGTGATTCCGCGGGATCCAATTGAAGCGGCACGGCTGGACGGAGCGGAAGGATTCCGGCTGTTCTGGGATCACACGCTGCCGTTATTGCGCCCAATGATGATCGTGGTGGTCGGGATCTCGCTGGTCAACTCGCTGAAGACCTTCGACATTGTCTGGATCATGACGCAAGGCGGGCCGGCGCGATCGAGTGAAACGCTAGCGGTGACGATGTATCGGGAGACCTTCCTGCTCTTCCACTACGGATATGGCGGGGCGATCTCGGTGATCCTGAGCGTGTTCGTGCTGGCGGTATCGATGCTGTACCTGACGCGAACGTTGAAGGCGAACTGATGAAGATTGCAGGCATCTTTCGCACCATCGTTCTGCTGATTCTGGGCGCGGCGTGGATTCTGCCGCTGTATCTGTTTCTGATCAATGCGGCGACCGATCCGAAAGAGTTCGGCAAAAAAGAGAAATACCAGATGCCCTCCAGCTTTGCGCTGTGGGACAACATGCGGTCAGCCTGGGAGACGGCGCATCTGGGTCAGGCCGTGTTCAGCACCGTGTTTTATGCCGTGGCCGGGGCAATTCTGGCGTGCCTGTTCTCCGGTTTGGCTGCGTATGCGATTGTGTCGCTGCGCGTGCGATGGGGATTCTTCTGGTTCGTTCTGATTTATGCGGGCACGATCTTTCCGTTCCAGATGTATCTTTCGCCGCTCTATTCAATGTTCATCAATTGGGAGATCTTCGGATTCTCGCTTTACAACACGCATGTCGGACTCCTGGTGCTGTACACGGCGATTGCGATTCCGTTTGCGACCTTTGTTATCCGAAACCACTTCACCTCGATTCCGCACGAGATCACCGAAGCGGCGCGGCTGGATGGATCTTCGGCGATGCGCGTCTTCGCGACGATCTTTGTGCCGCTCTCGATGAACGCCTTTGCAACTATCTTCATCCTGCAGTTCACGTGGATCTGGAATGATCTGCTGTTTGGACTGACGCTGTCCCGAAGCGACAATATCCGGCCGATCATGACAGCGCTGGCGGCACTGCAGGGGCAGTACGCCTCATCCGGCCCCCCAATCGCGTTGGCTGGCGCGCTGATTGTCTCGATACCGACGTTCGTGCTGTTCTTCGCGGTCCAGCGGCTGTTCGAGCGGGGCTTGCGGGTAACGGCGTAGCGAGTGAGTTCCTAGTTCCTAGCGCCGAGTTCCTAGTTCCTTGCGGTCGGTTTCCGGGATCAGGTACGGGTAACCCGCCAGGGCCGGCACCAGGTCTGGCTCTGTGATTTTCATTTGGGCGTTAGAGCGATGCGGTGGTGGTGTTTATCGCTTCCTGGACGGCCTTGATGGTGCGTTGAACATCGGCTTCGGTGGTTTGCCAGCTGCTGACTGAGACCCGCATCACGTGGCGTCCATTCAGGGAGACTCCGCCGAACAGGGCTTCGCCCGAGGCGAGGATGTTGGCGATGACCTTCTGGGTGAAGGCGCTGTGGTCGGCATCGGTGGCGTTGGGGCGGGGATCGAGGAAGCGGACAGCGCCCTGATTGATGATTGGTTCGGCGAGGAGTTCCGCGCCGGGAAGATCGCCAATGCCGAGGGCGAGTTGCCGGGCCATGTGACAGCAGCGATCGACAAGCTCGGCGATGCCGGTGCGGCCGAGTTGGCGGATGGCGGCGTAGGTGGCGAATCCGCGAGCCCGGCGGGAGAACTCCAGGTTCCAGTCGCGCGGGTCGCGGGCCTCGGTCTGCGGGTTGATATAGCTGGCGGCGAAGGCCATGGCAGCGCGATGGGCATCGGGATCGGCAACGAAGCAGAAGCCGGAATCGTAGGGAACATTCAGCCATTTGTGGCCATCGGTGATCCAGGAATCGGCCTTTTCGGCACCGGCCATGAGATTCCGGTAGGTGGGGCTGGCCGCTGCCCAGAGGCCGAAGGCGCCATCGATGTGGACCCAGGCGTGGTGACGGTGGGCGATATTGATCAGGTCGTCGAAGCGATCGTACACACCGGTGCTGAGTTCGCCGGCCTGAAGGCACAGGATCACGGGATTGTCAGATGAGGCAAGCGCGGCGGCGAGGGCATCGGCACGGACACTGCCATGCTCGTCGACCGGGATGCCTTCAACGCTGTTGGAACCGAAGCCGAGGACACGTATGGCGCGGTCGACGGAGACATGGCGGAGTTCGGTGGTGAGGATCCGGATGGGTGGCGCGCCGTAGAGGCCCTGCACACCGACATCCCATCCGACGCGATTGAGGACGGCGTGGCGGGCGGCGGCAAGGGCGATGACATGGCCGACCTGGCTGCCGGTGCAGAATGTGAACGAGGCGGTCTGGGGGATATTGAGCAGGTCCATCAGCCAGGCGCCGGCGACCTCTTCGACGATCGCGGCCGAGGGTGAGGCCGGGAGGGCAGCGGCGTTTTGATCCCAGACGCTGGTCAGCCAATCGGCGGCGAGGGCGGCAGGGAGCGCCCCGCCGATGACCCAGCCGTGAAAACGTCCGCCGCCCGTGACCGTGAGGCCGGGTTCGGCGGCGGCGATGAGTTCGTCGACGACCTGACCAGGATCGAGGCCGTCGTCCTGCAGTGGGAGATCGAGGGAGGCGCGCAGACTGGCAATGGAAGCCTGGGCGGCAACCGGGGTGGAATCGAAGCGATCGATCCAGGAGAGGGCGGCTTCGTGGGCGCGCTGAAGAGGCAGATCGAAGGGTGACGTCATCGCGCTGTGCTCCTGTCGGCGACATGTTGGGGGTGTCGTTTGGGAGTGTATCAGCGGAGTCAGTTAAACGCCGGGACCCCGATCGGATCGAACGGGGTCCCGGACGTGCTTGACTGACGGCTGATCAGGCGAAGCGGAGACGGACTGATTGGATATCCCGCGCGCCGACGGGAATGACGACGGTCGAGCCAGAGATCTGGACGGTGGTGTCGTCAATCTCGAGCGGAGATGTCAGGGTGGCGCCGGATGGTTTGGCCGACTGGATGGTGAGCGGAACGTCGACAGGATCGGCGGCGATGTTCTGGAGGCGGACGATGATGCCATCGCCATCGTCGGCTGGTTTGGCCGTGACGGTGATCGGGAGACCTTCGGCGATCTCGAGGAAGGTGCCGGTCCGCTCGCCAGTGGGGAGGTAATCGCGCAGGACGATCGGCGGGGTAGTGCTTTCGAGGCCGAAACGGGTGGCGGTGAGATCGTCGCCGGGTCCGGTGTGGGTGGTGAGGCGGTAGCGCAGGGGGATCTCGCCGCCCTGGCTGGCCTTGAAGTTCACCATCCAGTGATTCTGGAGCGCCCACGAGATGATGGTCGGGCCCTCGGGCTCGAGGGTGCGGGCCCATTTGCCGGTGGTGATGCCGCCGATGTGCACCAGGGGAGCATCGAGCGGGGTGAGAATGACGGTGCGATCGCCGTCCGAGACATTGATCCAGCGGCCGAGCGGGTACCAGTCCATGACGGTGCCCTTGAGCTGATCGTCGTTGGGTGCGAAGGGGACGCCGTTGACATCCGCCCGGAACGATGGCTTCCCGAGATTGAAGGGGAAGGCGATCATGACGGCTTCGATCCCGGTCTGGTGTTCCTTGTCGAGAAGCCAATCGACACCCAGAGTCTTGCTGCCCGGTTCGAGCGTGTAGGTGACGGTGGCGGAGCGAACACCGGGCGCCTTGATGGTGGCAGAGATGCGGGCGCGACCATGCTGGATTACTGGTTCGGCGACCGTGACCTCGGAGGCGGTCCAGCGTTGCCAGGGGGTATCGGTGCGTCCGTAGCCGAAATCGGGCATGGAGAAATCGCCGACAAAGAGGGCGTTGCGATCCTCTTCGGATTCGACACGCTCATAGATGTACTGGCCAAGTCCGTAATCGCCGTAGATTCCGGCGAAGTTGTGATTCAGGGCCTTGTCGAACCATTCGGTGAGCGCGCCGGTTTTGGGATCGAGGGTGACGCGGTAATGGGCGTTCTCGATCTGATTCGGACCGGTTCTGAGCTCTGAGACGTCGGGATCGTTGCTGAGCGGGATGAAGGTGTAGCCGAGGGCAGGGACTGTGCCCTGGATGCGGTGCTCCGGGGTTTCGGGGCGGAAACCTCCCCAAGGAACATCGCGTGGGAACAGCGAATCGGGGACACCGGCGGGGGCGGCCCAACCGCGCTGCTCAGGTTCATCGACGAGGACATTGCGTTCCCAGGGGAGGGTGTTGATGACGAGGAGGCTGTCGGCTCCGGTTTCGGGATAGGCGGCGCGGGGTTCGAGATCGCCGAGGTTGAACATACCTTCGATACCGGGCTCGGCGACCGATTCGGCGAGATCGCGGCTGGCGCGGGTGAGCATGTCCAGGGTCTCGGCGGAGGCGGTGTAGAGGTAATTGGCTTTCTGGTTCCACTGACCGCGAGTCCAGAGCGATTTGGGAGCGGCGATGCTGGCGAAGGCGCCCCAGGTGTGCTCGTCATAGAGCGTGTTCATCTCGTAGACGTGGGCGGCGCGCTCGGCATCCCAGAGTTCCTTGCCACCCTGGGAGTCGCGCCAGGCGGCAATCAGTTCGGCGGAAAGCAGGTGCTCATGGTTGGCGCGGCTGACGCCGGTTTCGTAGGCGCTGGAGGCGACGCCATCGGCCCACCAGTCGAGCCAGTCGCCGCGCAGATGGCGAGCCTTGCCGGCCCAGTTATCGCGGAGGAACTGGTTGAAGCGGGCTGGTGTGGTGAATTCGATGCGCGGGGTGCGGCCTTCGGCGTTCCACTTTTCGACGAAATCAGGCATGCGCGGATCGGGCGGTCCGTTATCGACGCGGACGGGGTGGGTGGACTGGGCATACATGAAGTCGTACGGGTAGTCGGGATCGGCTTCGAGACCGGCGACGATTGCCGGGAGGGAATCGTCGACGAAGCGCCAGTCGCCGAGTTTGGCGATTGAGCGACCCCAGAGGTAGTGGAATCCGTTCCAGGCGAGGATCTTGCGACCGGCCGGGCCTTCCCACCAGAAGGCGGCGGGCATTGGTTTGGGCAGGTAGCCCCGGAGCGGATTGACTGCCATGGTCATGAGCTCGATGCCTGCCTCGGCGAGGAGATCGGCGTAGAGCCAGCTGATGCCATTGACATCACACTGCATGGCGGTGGAGATGTTCAGGCCGTACTGATCGCGCAGACGGCGGACCGGATAGAGGCTGCGGATCATCTGCTCGGCGTTTTGCATGGGTGTGTGGTTGTACTGCATGCCGGCGACATCGATGAAGCCGCGATCGTGCCAGAGCTTGAAGCGGTCGATCTGCTCATCGGACGCCTGGTCGAAGTACTGCTCGGTCATGCCGGTGACTTCGCAGACCCAGCGGTACTGGGCTTCGGCGGGTTTGTCCTGCGTGGCCTCGATGAGATCAAGGGCGGCATCGATGAATTCGCGATGTTGGCGGAAGCAGAGGTCCTGGAAGTCGGTGAAGCCGATATCGGTGTGGGAGTGATTGACGACGTAGAGCGTTTTGATCGGTTGCATGCACAGCTCCGTGGGGATGCATCGGGGTCGCGCCGGATTGCGACTGTGCCCGGGGGTCGCGCCATCAGTGGCGAAGAGCCGGGGATGCAAGAGATATAGTCATTTTACGACATGACAAATCAATGTGTTGCGGGTCTTGAGCGATTGGGAGCTCGGCGGGCGACTGCTCGTTGGGCATGTTGTCATTGAGAATGATTCTCATTACCATTTGCGTATGTGCTTTCGACGGAGGACAGTGTGGTTTCCAAAACGCCTGTAGCCAGACCTGCGTGGAGGGAGTGGTTGGACGACTACCTGCTGGTCGTGCTGGCTGTTCTGACCTGGGTGCTGCTCATATCGGCGGCGGCGCTCGATCATCTGACCGACCTCCCGCATACCCTCATCCAGGCGATGTATGTGGCGGCCTACTTGAGCGGCGGCACGCTGGCCACCAGGAAGGCGCTTTCTGATCTCTGGCACCACCACGTCAATGTTGACTTGTTGATGGTTGTGGCGGCGATCGGCGCCGCGATTGTCGACTCCTGGGCCGAGGGCGCGGTGCTGCTGGCCCTGTTTGCTTCATCCAACGCGCTTGAACATTTCGCCATGGAGCGCACGCGGGATGCCGTTCGGGCCCTGATGGCACTCATGCCGGAGAGCGTGACGGTCATACGAGACAACGTCGAGGAATTGATCCCGCTGGAGGAGGTCCGCATTGGCGATGTGGTCCTTGTGCGACCGGGAGAGCGGATCGCCGTCGACGGTGTCGTGCTGAGCGGACGCTCGGAGATCGATGAATCGACGATCACAGGCGAGTCGATTCCTGTCACGGCGGACGCAGGAGCTTCTGTTTTCGCTGGCACGGTGAATCTGGCCGGGGCATTGCAGATCGAGGCGTCTACCCTCCCCGAGGACACGACATTGGCCCGGATTGTGCGCGTCGTCAGCGATGCGCGGGAGAAGCAGGGTCGGGCGCAGCGATTTGCCGAGGCGTTCGAAGGCAAGTATGCAATTGGGGTTCTGGTGTTCGCCGCGATGCTGTTCCTGGGCGGATGGCTCTGGCGGGATGCACAGCCTGGTGATGCGTTCTACCGGGCAATGACCGTTTTGGTCGTGATGTCCCCCTGCGCGCTGGTGATATCGACACCTGCTTCGACGCTGTCGGGTCTGGCAAATGCAGCGCGGCACGGAGTTCTGTTCAAAGGCGGCGCGCATCTTGAAACCGCCGGAAGCATCGACATTTTCGCGTTCGACAAGACCGGGACCCTGACTGCGGGTATCCAAACCGTGACCGATGTTCTGGTCCTTGCGCCCGAGATGACCGAGGATCGCCTGCTGGTTCTGGCGGCAAGTGTGGAGCGACTTTCGGAACATCACATTGCCGCTGCGGTTATGCGATGTGCGACCGAGCGAGGACTTTCGACCGTTGAGGTGAGTGACTTCGATGCATTACCTGGACGTGGGGTAACGGCGCGGGTCAATGGCGATGTGATCACTATCGGAAATCAGCGCCTCCTGGGAGCGCCTGAATCCATGCTCGATGCCATCGGTGCAGAGGGCGCAGCGCTCCTTTCGTCGGGCAAGACGGTGGTGTTCGTCATGAACGGCCACCAGGTGCTTGGATTGATCGCAGTGGCGGATGTGGTCCGGGCGGAGGCGGCGCAGACGGTCGATCGCTTGCGCGGGATCGGGATCAAGCGAATCGTGATGATCACAGGCGACAACGCCTATGTGGCCGAGAGCATCGCCAGGCAGGTCGGAATCACCGAGGTGCGGGCCGATGTGCTCCCTGAGGAAAAAATGCAGGTAATCGAAGACCTGCGGGGACGCGGTGGTTTGGTGGCAATGGTGGGAGATGGCGTAAATGACGCGCCGGCTCTGGCGACGGCAGACCTGGGTATCGCGATGGGTGGCAAGGGAACAGATGTGGCCCTGGAAACCGCCGATATGGTGCTGATCAGGGACGACCTTTCCGGAATCGCCTACGCAATGGAATTGAGCCGACGGACGCGACGAACGATCGTACAGAACCTCACCTTCTCGCTCTCTGTCATTGCCGTGTTAACGATTCTGGCATTGACGATCGGGATTCCGCTGCCGCTGGGAGTGGTTGGTCATGAAGGAAGCACCGTGATCGTCGTGCTGAACGGTTTGCGCCTGCTTGGCTGGACGCCGCCGGAATCGAAAATTGGTGAGCCAATAGAGGCACGGTTGCCTGCGACCGCGTGACAGATTTCGTGCCCCTGCGTTGTATCTACCAAACGGCTACGACGCAAGAGGCAGATCACGGTGGCGACGGGGTTCGTGGAACAGATTGGTTGGCAGGAATCGGGCATCGAGAGTGATGAGCGATTGGCGGCGCGAGCGCGGCGGGATGCTGATGCGTTCGGCGAACTGTACCGGCGACATGTTGACGGCATCTATCGCTATTGCCTGAGGCGGCTGGGGACCCGGGAACTGGCCGAGGACGCGACGGCGCAGGCGTTTGAGCAGGCGTTACGGGCGATCGGACGGTTCCGGGGTGATTCGTTCCGAGCCTGGCTCTTCACGATCGCGCGAAATGTGTCGATTGATCTGCATCGGCGCGGCGGGCATGCCCCAGGTTTGACTGAAATCGATGTCTTTGATCCCGCCGATGGACCAGAATCACTGGTTGTTGCGCGGGATACGGGAGATCGGTTGCGCGACCTGCTACGTGCCTTGCCAGAGAGCCAACGCGATGTGATTGAACTGCGATTGATCGGTTTGACCAACGACGAAATCGGGCGAGTGATCGGTAAGCGGTCGGGGGCGGTGCGGATGCTCGTCCACCGTGCATTCGAGACGCTACGGCCGATGCTGCAAGAACAGGGATTTGACTATGAGCGGTGAGGCAATGAACGACGAGTTGATCGATCGGATGATTGGTGATTTGCGGTCGCTTGATCGCGGGTCGGGTCCGGAGCCGGCGT
>JAPXRQ010000018.1:16300-27503 GCA_033813515.1 Thermomicrobiales bacterium | reverse complement strand
GGATTGCGTGGTGCATCGAGCCCAGTTCCTTCTTCTGCTCGAGGATGACGCGGGCCTGATCGGGTCCGTTGACGCGGGAGAGCAACCTCCCCCACGAGCCGGTGACCGGTTTGAGGACGGCGGGATAGCCAAGTTGCTCGCAGGCCTCAAGCGCAGCATCAATCGAGAAGGCGATTTTTGTCTTGGGCGTTGGCACTCCACCGGCCTCAAGCGCGAGCGAGCACTTCGCCTTGTCGTCGCAAATCGCCGTCGTTTCGGCCGAGTTGATGGTCGGGATTCCCCAGCGCTTGAAGACGCTGAGGGCGTAATCGGCCGGGAGGTGGGCGACGCAGCGATCGACAATTATGTCGTATGGGAAGCCGGCAGCATCGCGATCAGGGGCGTTGAGATCGAGAACCAGCTGGCGATCCAGAAGCGTGGTTACGTCAAGTCCACGTTTGCGAGCGCGATCGAGGATCAGCTTCTCCTCGGTGCGCAGGTAGGTGATGAGCAGGCCGAAACGGATTGTGTACGGGCTCATAGGGTCACCAGCACATCGGTCAGGATCGTGACCGCCTTCAGGTAGTCGTCCAGCACTTGCCGCTCTTCGGGCGTGTGATCGAGCGAGGCATCGCCTGGTCCGTAGGCAAGGATTGGGCACTGCCAGACCGGTCCAACGACGGTCATGTCCGAGGTGCCCAGTTTGACCGTGAACCGGGGATTGCCACCTGCGGCCCGAATCGCGCGCAGAAATGGCGGCACGAGAGGAATCTGCTTGGTCGAACGGTGACCCTCCTGGACGCCATGGATCGAGAACTCGCCCTCAGTGGCCCAATCCTGCATCTGCCGGATCAGCCCCTCGGCATCGACACCGGGTGGCAGACGGAGTCCGATGTGCAACCAGGCTTCGTCGGTCAGACCGTCGTGGCTTGTGCCGATATCGCGGATGGCTGGTGTCAGCGCATTGAACCCGGTCACATCGCCGTTGCGCGCAGTTGCTTCGGCGACGAGTTTGTTCCAGAAGGCGACGACCTTTTCAGCCGAGGCTTCGCCTGGACCGGCCGTGTGGCGGGACTCCTGGCGGACGCGGTAGGTCGCGGTGATCGATCCGCGATAGCCGAGGCAGACGGCATCCCAACCTGAGGGTTCGCCGATGATGCAGTAGTCCGGCGCGGGCCAGGTTGCGACTTGCCGGGCGCCTACCGACCCGATGTGTTCCTCCCCGACTGCGCCGACGACGGTAATGCGCAATCCGGGATCGCGCTCGGCAGCTCGGACAGCAGCGGCAGCAAATGTGGCCAGCGGACCCTTGGCATCGACCGAACCTCGGCCATGAAGCACGCCGTCCTCGATACGGACCGGGATTTCGCCAGGAACGGTATCGATATGGCCGAGAAGGACGATGTGGCGATCGCCTGATCCCACGTGACCGATGGCGTTACCGACAGTGTCGATCTCGGTATCGAGTCCGTGACGGGTCATCCAGTCGGTCAGGAAATGGACTGCTTCGGATTCATCGGTGCTGGTGCTTGGAATGGCGACCAGATCGCGGAGGAGATCGATCGCCGCGGCATCGGAGAGTGCTGAAACGGCAGTCTCATGCAGAGAGGACGACATCGGCGCCTCCGATCTGGGCGAGATGAAGTGCGGTAGGGACCGTCATGCCCGCGAGTTGATCGACTCGCTGAACCAACGCCACGATGGCCTCTTCGACGGTTTGATCGCCAATTGGCGAGGCATCACGGAATTCGGGCACCGGATCGACATCCCAGACAACCAGGCGACCATTAATTGAGGCGATCGTCACGCCAAGCAATCGGGCCCCGAGGAACTGGGCAGTTTCGGCTGCGAGGCGAAGCGATTCGGTCCTGTCGCAATCCGGGCAGAGCCCACTGGCGGCAACGGCAACACCGTCGACCACGGTGATCACGAGACGATTGCCGTTTTTCGCGATACCGGCCTGGATCACCGAGACGGCATCGGTCGCATGCCCGAGGATCTCACGATGTTCGAGCACTGCTTCGGCGATCTCCCGATCCTGCAGTGGCAACTCCGGCGAGCCGGGTGCCAGCGGCAGGAGGGTGGCGCAATTTCCGAATGCCTCCACAGCCTGCAATCCGGAGTCTTCCGACAGGACGAGGGCTGTTTGCGGACGCGGCAATCCCGATTCCGCCAGCAACCGGGCGAGGGCGAGGCGATCCAGTGACGCGGCCTGGCCGCCATCAATCACCGCTTTCGCCGTGGCTCGCCAATACGGAGCGAGGTAGGCGGCGGAGGTGCGATCAGCGTGGCGATCGATGACGATGCGACCGGAATCGGTGGAGTCGCCGCCCGCCAGGTTGATGGCGAGCGGCTCGATCGGGAGCGGGGTATCCGAGGGCGGCACCGGCTGGGCACTGACATTGGCAGCAGCCAGTGCAGCGATCAACCGTTTCTCTTCCATCCGGACCCGTGTGCAAAGCACACTCACTTCCGATTTCAAGATTCGCTCCTTGGCGAGGTATGGAACCCTCGCACTACGTCTCTTTGCCGCATTGCAATGCGGCGCTACAAGATCCTTGACCGGGTGTGGAACCCCCGCGCTACGTTTTGCCGCATTGCAATGCGGCGCTACAAGTTGACCTCTATTCGCCCCAGTCTTCGCCTTCTTCGGGGGCGAGGGCGACGCTTACCGGATCGGTCCCGACGACCTCGAGTTCCACACCGCATTCGGGGCAGACGACAATCTCGCCGACTTCCACCGCTCCGGCATCAATATCGCCACCACACTCAGGACAGGAAACAGACATCAAACGACCTCCAACAAACTGATCATCCAATCGACACAACACGACGTGTGCGTGCCAGAGCTAACAGAGCATGTGCATCAGCAGCGCCTTATGGGCGTGCATTCGGTTTTCGGCCTGATCGAAGATGACCGACTGCGGACCGTCGGCAACGTCGGCCGAAACTTCCTCATCGCGGTGCATCGGCAAGTCGTGCATGAAGATGGCGTTCTTCTTGGCAACCGCCATGATGTCGGAAGTCACCTTGTACGGCGCGAGGGCAACGGCGCGGGCGGCCGAATCCTGCATGCCCATCGACACGTGCACATCGGTGTAGACCGCGTCGGCATCTTTCGCCGCCGCAAACGGGTCGTCGGTGATCGTGATCGATCCGCCGGCGGCCGCGGCCAGCCAGGATGCCTGGGTAACGATTTCGGGCGGCGGCTGATATCCCTTCGGGGACGCCACGACGACATCGATCCCGTGGGCGGCGCCCTGCAGGATGAGCGATGTGCAGATGTTGTTGCCATCGCCGAGGTAAGCGAGGCGGAGGCCCTTCAGCTGCCCGAATTGCTCGCGCAGGGTGAGCATGTCGGCGACGGCCTGGGTCGGGTGGTACTTGTCGGAGAGACCATTGATGACCGGCACGGTGGCGTTTGCGCCAAGTTCGACGATGTCATCATGGCTGACGACTCTCGCCAGCAGGACATCGCAGTAGCGGCTGATGACCTTGGCAGTATCGGAAACCGTCTCGCCGCGGCGAAGTTGCAGGTCGTTCATGCCGAGGTAGAGCGCGTGGCCACCGAGCTGGGTCATACCGGCCTCGAAAGAGACCCGGGTGCGGGTGCTGGGGTGCTGGAAGATCATGGCCAGGGTTTTGCCCGAGAGGTAGCTGTGCGGTTCGCCCCGCTTGTGCATCCGCTTGAGGCGGGTGGCGGTATCGAGGATCTCGGAGAGTTCATCTGGCGTGAAATCGGTGTCGTCGACCAGACTGCGGCCGCGCATGCCAGCGGAAATGGTGAACGTCTTCAAGGTAACGGCCTGACTCCCTCCGAGAGAGAGCATCGGTCGCTCCTCGGTATCCGCGGGCAACTGATATCCACTTGTCACTGGTCGGAGGTAGGTCGGTTTCGATGGGGCGCCATCGGTACCGGTGAGTTGGTCGGTCATCTGCATTCCCTTCAGGATCCGGCTCGATTGCTCGAGGTACGGACGCTCGCCGCCAGTAAATGACTGGCTGAAGGGGCGAGATGCGTCGTGGCTCGCGGTACCACCCTTCTTGCTTTCCCGATGGAGGAAAGCACCTCTTGGCTGTTTCATTCGTGGGAGCCATCCACTCGACCCTACTTGCCAATTGCGGCTTTCTTCGGGCGACTGCTTGAGGGCGCGTTCGCTGGTGGTTGATCGGTATCGGGCTTGCACCATCCCCGACTCGCTTGCGATCACCTGCCAGGTACTGATCCCTCGCATCGCAGGTCTTTGATTGTGGGTCCAGAGGCGGCGGTTACGACCGCGACGTACGTTGTCGCGACGTCCGCCGGATCGGAGAGCGGGAGTCGCCCTCGCCGGTTGGGAGCGGCCTCATCGGATTTGCCCTTCGCAAGAAATGGCAAGCGATGCGGCATTGCAGCCACCAGCCATCGCGTTCCTGATTGTGCTGGAGCGGGTTGTCATCGCTGTACCCTCGAAACCGAAACCTTCAACCACCGCCATCGTGTCCATCACGATGGAATCCTGCTGCTAGACCGGACGGAAACCCGTACGGTCGCAACGCGGGAAACGCGGCGGGAGCGGTTTGGATCGGGGTGTCTGCACGAGGCAGTCCAATCTCAGCGAAAACACAACGCGGAGGGCATTCCCTCCGAGTGCGGTTCAGAGTAGCGAAGCAGTTGGATAATTGTCAAGCAGAAGGCGAAAAGAAGGGCGGTGCACTGATCGGGATTTTGTTGCGCATTTGTTGCAGGAACACGGTTGACCGAGTTGAGTTCTGAACGCTCCCGATTCGAAAATAATAGCATGAAATCTGACTGAGTTAGTCGGATTTGAACGTTGGACGGACAGTAAAGACCGATCCAGGGAGGACAGGAGATGGGTTCGCAGATCTTTTCAAGACGGAGGCTGGTGGGGACATCAGTGACCGCAACGGTGGCGGCAACCGCCATGTCTGTCGGTGGTCACGGCGCGGTGTCGGCCCAGGAGCAGACGACATGGGGTGTCGCGGATTCGATCCACCCAACCCTGACACCGGCTGCGGAACTGCAGCCTGCGCCGGCGGATGAGGTGCATCTCGCGATCGCGCCGAATGTGCCACCTGCGAGTACACGGACAGCGCAAGCAACATGGACGGTTCACCTCGAATGCATCGAAGGTATTGCACCGCTCGATCCTGAGAACAAGGTCAATACCGAGATGTGGGGCTTTCGCGAGGCTGGCGCCGAGTCGGTTCTGGCCGGTTCGCCTGGTCCCGTTCTGCGCGGCCGCGTGGGCGACTTCGCGACCATCACGCTGACCAATCTGACCAGTTCGATGCATCCGCACAATATCGACTTCCACGCCGTGACCGGACAGGGCGGTGGTGCGACAGCGCTGACCGTGAACCCGGGTGAGACGAAGTCCATCATGGTCCGCCTCATGTACCCGGGCGTCTTCATGTATCACTGCGCGGCCGAAGATGTGCCCGTTCATGTCGCTCACGGCATGTACGGCATGATCATCGTTGACCCCGAGACCCCATTGCCGGCGGTTGATCATGAATGGTCGATCTCCCAAAGCGAGTGGTATGTCACGGCTCCTGGCCCGGCTGATGAAGGTGTGGCCAAGTTCAATCGTGACCTGCTTCTGGCCGAGACGCCAACCTACTTCACCTTCAATGGCCGGACGGATGCGATCAAGGGCGACAATGCGCTGCCGATGAATGTTGGCGAGCGGGCGCGGATCTTCTTCGTCAATCAGGGGCTGAACCACCTGTCCAGCTTCCATCCGATCGGTTCGCATTGGGATCTGGTCTATCCGGAAGCAGCGCTGCACCCGTCCAACCGGGTCATCCGCGGTTCCCAATCGACGCTTGTGGTTGCCGGTGGCGGAACAGTTTGTGAACTCGACGCTCTGGTGCCATCGACCGTGGTGTTGGTTGATCACGCCCTGTCTCGTGTCTTCTACAAGGGTTTGATCGGACACATCAAGATCTCTGGTGATCCGAATCCTGAGATCTTTGCGGTACCGGAAGGACAGGAAGAGCACGCCGATTCGATGCACGGTGGTGGCGATGCGACGCCAGTGGCAGCGGACTACGAGGTGGCAATCACTCCGGAGGCCTACCTGCCAGAGAACGCCGAGCACGCGTACGATCCGCCGCTGCTGCAGATCGCGGTCGGCTCGACCGTCCTCTGGACCAACCATGACACGATCGCCCACACCGTGACCTCGGGGTACTCCGATGGTCTGGCCGGGGTGCCGGACGGCAAGTTCGATTCCGGGTACATCGACGCGGGAGGCACGTTCTCCTACACATTCACCGAGGCAGGCGGGTACTCGTACTACTGCTTGCCGCATCCGTGGATGCGCGGATCGATCCTGGTGCAATAACCAGCCAATCGCGATCAGCGACCGGGGTCCCATCGCTGGGACCCCGGTTTTTTGTGTTCAGATTCAGGCGCCGGGAAGATGGCTTTCGATCTGGACAACCCACTGGGCGAGCCAGCTGGATCCAAACTGCTCAGTAATCCGGATCATGGCCCCATTGAGCAGAAGCCACCCCAGCACGATCATCAGGCCGCCGCTGATCACTGTGGTGATTGGCGCCTCCCAGTGCCAGCTGCCAATGGTGAAGCCGAGTGTCCGTCCGCGCACGCCGCCGAAGACATCGCGTACGCCAAGGCCCTCGCTCAGTCCGAAAACCGCAATGAGGATAGGCAGTCCCAGTCCAACAACGTAGATGAGGGCAAGCGCAGCGCCGGATGTGAGGGCGCTGGCCTGATTGACCGTACTGCCGGTTGTGACAAGAAGGGTCAGAATCGAGCCGAGGATCGGCCCAACGCAGGCGGTCCACCCCAGTGCAAACAGCAAACCGAAGAGGTAGGCGGCGCCGGGGCTGGTTCCGCCGCGGTGCGATACGTGTACTCCGCTGAAGCCGCGACCGGACAAGGTCAATAGCCCAAACCCGATGATGAGGATTCCGCCGACGGTGACGAGGGTGTCCTGATGGTCAATAGCGAAAGAGCCGAGGGCGGTGAAGCCTGCTCCAAGCACGGCCATAGTCGTGCCTGCGCCGAGCAGGAATGCGGCAGTCACCGGTCCGATGCGGCTGCGATCGTTCTGGAATGCGATTGAGAAAAAGCCAAGCAAGATAGGGAGCGAGCAGGGCGAAAGCGCAGACAGGGCACCTGCCACAAACGACGGCAATGCCAGGGTAATCAGTTTGCCAAGTTGATCGCGGTCACCGAGCGCGGCGACGATGATCGTCGCAATCAGCAGAATGAGCACCGCCGCCGCGATAACCCAGATCAGAGAGCGGCCGAGCGCACGAATCAGATTCCAGTCATTGCCTGGCGTGGGCTGGGCAGCATCAACGCTAGCCACCGGTTGCCCCCAGAGCCTCCCGCATGGCATCGAGTTCGATCGGACCGCGGGTGAAGGAGGTAATCGTGCCGTCGGTGTTGATGATCGCAGTCGCTGGCAGGTTCAGGACCTTGTATTCCCGAGTGACCCTGCCCGACTCATCGAGAAGGATAGGGAAGGTGGCGCCCGTGTCGGTCGCGAGTTTCGCGACCGTCTCCGCCGACTCCCGCAGATTGACCCCGATGACCGAGTGGCCTTCGGATGCCAACGCGACCAGGATGTCCATTTCTTCCATGCAGTTCGCGCACCAGGTGGCGAGGAAGTTGACGACGACCGGCCCATTGGCAACGGAGTCGGCAAGCACAACTTCTGATCCATCGGAGGTGGCGAGCCTGAAGTTGGGGGCGGTGTCGCCAATCGCTGCGCCGGTGGAGCGGTCATCCGGCCAATCGATGAGTCCGGATGAATCGGCCGATTTATCGTCACTTCCACCGCAGGATGCAAGTGCAAGTGCCAGCGCCGGCAACGCAACGACGCGCGATCGCATTGAGTACGTAATGGGAGCCATAGTTACTTCTCCACGATGACCGTGATCGACTCGGAGTGGTTCACCGAGCAGTCGATCGGGTAAACACCAGGATTGGGGAAGGTGACGACCAGTTTCTGACCGGGATCGACCAGGTACGGACCGATCAGGTGGCGAACCGTGTCGTTGTTGATCAGCGTGATTTTGGCGGTCTGTCCGGGCAGAAAACGGATCACGGTTGGGAAGTCCACCGCCGAGCGGGAACCAGCCGGGATGTATGTCTGTGCTCCGTATTTGGCTTCGAAGACCAAACCATCATCGACCGGCTGGCTCACCTGAGTGGATGACGGCGAGAACGAGCCAAATCCAAGCACGGCGATTCCCAGGACGGCGACCAGGATGATCAGGAGCAGCGAACTGACATAGCGTCCTGTTCGGCCGTCGTGGCCCGGAGCGTGCATTGGAAATGTGGGAGCGAGTGGTGGTGCGTATGCGTTCATGACGACACCTGATTTGCGGCGAATTCGAACGGATCGGATTTGGTCGATGTGCGGTACATGCTCATCCCTCCACGACGACAGTGATGGACTCGCGCGGATCCACAGAGCATTCGATCGGATAGGTGCCAGCGGTCGGAAATGTCATGACCAGGGTCTGCCCCGGGTCAACGAAGAACGGTCCGGCCAGATGGCGTACGGAGTCGTTGTTGGTGATCGTGATCCGCGCGTTTTCACCTGACGGAAACGTAATCACGGTCGGCATGTTCACGGCCGAGCGCATTCCCGCCGGGACATATGCCTGCGCACCGTGCGGAATCACGAAGAAAATGCCATCTTCAGTGACCGTGCCTGTGGTGTGTTCGACCTCGTTGCTGCCGAAGATCGTCGCAGCGACGTAGCCTCCCACGGTAAGAATCAACATCGACACCCCGATCAGCATTCCGGCACGTCTCAACCTGCGGCGCGAAGGTCGCGGTGTTGCCGGAGGGAGTGTTTGTTGGGCGATCAGCTCGTTCATGGCGAAACCCTGGCGAGATGCCGGCGACTGGGCCGGAGGGGACGACCCCTCCGGCCCGGCGTGATCACATGCCCGGCGTGGCCTCTGGCGAGGCTTCCGGGGAGGCATCAGTCAGCATCGGCGCCATGCGTGTCCAGTAGTTGGTGATCGTGATGGAACTGACCGTGACGGGCTCCGGGGCATCGTCCGGAAGCGAGTCCGTGTGCGCGTCCTCCGACATGTAAACCGGCACCTCAAGCTCGACCTCGCCGGCTTTCTCGAAGGTGAGAGTCAGCTTGTAGGTCGTGTTCGGCAGGACACCCTGGGTCAGGCCGAGGAACATGATGTGGTAGCCACCCGGCTTCAGCTCGACCGTCTGACCAGCCGGGATTGGCAGGCCATCGGGGAGCGGGGACATCTGCATCACTTCGTCAACGAGTTTCATCTCGTGGATCTCGGTGGACTTGGCAATGTCCGATTCTCCGCCGACCAGACGATCGTCGTCGGTTCCGTCATTGGTAATCAACATCCAGGCGGCGGCGGCACCACCCATTGCCATTGGGGTTCCTTCGGGCGAGGCGGTACCCATATCACCGAGGGCGGTGCGGGGATTGGATCGGGTGATGGCGATGGCCGCGATGGCAGCTCCACCAAGACCGAAGAATGCGCGGCGGGTTGTGATTGTGGTCGTCATCTCAGGTTCTCCTCTATTTCAACAGGTGCTTGACGTCTTCAGCGATGATCTCGGGGTCAGTCCCGTGGGCAATCAGCAGTCGCTTGTTGCCGTCGGTATCGATTGCCCAGTACGAGGTGGTGTGGTTCATCAGGTAGCCAGCGGCGGAATCGGGGGCATCCTGGCGGATCGCCGTCACACCGAAGTCCGACTCGGCGTTGCTGATCTCGCTTTGCGTGCCAGTCAGCCCGATGAACGTGGGATCGAAGAAACTCAGGTATTGCGCGAGTTTGGCGGAGGTGTCCCGATCCGGATCGACCGTGACCATGACGAACTCGACCTGATCGGCGTCATCACCAAGGTGCTTCTTGACTTCGGTCCAGTCGCTCAGCGTTGCCGGGCAGACATCCGGGCAGGTCGTGTAACCGAAGTACAGCAATACGACTTTGCCCTTCTGATCGGCGAGCGAGAAGGCGTTGCCGTTCTGATCGGTCAGGTTTAGCGCCGGCGCCGGATCGGCCGGGCTGACTTCTCCGGTCTGGAAGGTGTATGCCTTGTCGCCGGAGACGCTACAGCCTCCAAGGGCGAGCATGATGATCAGAGCGACAGGCGCCAGACCAATGCGGATGCGGGCCATGGCCAGCAATCCTCCTTTCGAAACTACCGCCGGGAGTGGGTATCAATCTTCCGGCCCAGGGAACAACAAGCGGTGGCTGGTTGTTTCAGACCAGGGGTGGTGGCGTTTCGACGTCGGAGTCAACGGACTCGGGGATTGTGGAGGTTGGTTGGCCGATCACAATGCGGGTTTCCCCAATCACAGTGACCGAGACTGTCAGCGCCGCTTCACCGCGCACCAGAGCAATGCTCTTCGGGCAGGGCGCATCGCCGATTGTCGGAGGCAGGCAGGCGTCATCTCGCACGACGGATGGACGCTCCATGATGGAGAGATCCAATGTCAGCTCGGGTTGCGAATTCGCATGATGGACGGCATCGACGAGGGCGCTGTGATGATGCATCGGCGCTGCGATCGTCATGGAATTGTGGCCGGTGGTCATCAGGGCGCACGCGGAGGCTGGGCTGACCAGAAGAGCGGACAGCAACACACCCAGCAAGAGCGCCTTCATGATTGTCGACGAGAGTGACATCTCTACCACGCATTCAAACAGGTGACCGCAGACGACGGTACCTCGACCCTATGGTAGTACCAATTTGGACCACTTTGTGATGAAAATCGGCAGTGTTGCGGAATTGAAACGCCAGGTCATTTATCCGTTGCGGGCAGACTCTTGATGTAGGCCACCAAGTCTTCGACGGTCCCCGGCTCGTCCAGCTGACTGCTGAAGTTCATCATCGACGCGGCCATGATCGCGCCGGCATATCCCTTCGTGATCTTTGCGTTTGGATCGGTGATTGACTCCGCCAGATAGGCATCATCTGCGATGACCGTCTCGCCGTTGTCCAGTGTTCGTTCGGTGCCTGCGATACCGCCGAGGGCGGGCCCGGTTCCAGAGCCGGTCGCGAGGTGACATTGGATGCAGTTGAAGGACACGAAGAGTGTCTCACCACGTTCAATCGCAGCGGCGTCAGCCGGTACGTTGGGCGCGGCGGAGGTATCGGGCGCGGTGGTCGCGGTCGGATCGGTGCTGTCGCTGCCACCGCCACAGGCTGCCAGAAAAGCGGTGAAGGCAACGACAACCAGGAGGGCGG
>JAPXRQ010000018.1:1116-16290 GCA_033813515.1 Thermomicrobiales bacterium | reverse complement strand
AAACTGGCGTGTGATTTCATGAAAAGCCATCCTGCGGACAACTCGTCTGCCATGTAACCAGTGAACCGGTTCCGCTGCAGCCAACGCAACTCAGATTTGAGCGGCAGTGCAACGAATGCGTACCAGCACCAGCACTAATCAGTGTCGGTCCCAATCGTTGATCTCGAACTCGATGCCCTTGAGACGAGCGACTTCCGTGCCGTATTTCTTGGTCAGCCTGGCCTTTCCGAGGTTCTCGTTCAGGATGCGACGGGTGCCCTTGTCTGCTTGCATTAGCCACCGCTCCATGCGCGCAAAGCCGTCGGATGGATCGGCGGCGACAAAGACGCTGATTACGAACCCGAGCGACTTGGCCAGCACCTGATTGCCTTCGGTCTTTTGCTGCGCTTGCGGCAAACCCTGCAGGCGGCCAATGATGCGGTCGACCAAATCGAGGCCCATCTGTGTCGCTCCGGGATTCTTGAGCAGCGGTGTATCGGCCAGGGTGACCAGGGCCGCGCGCTCCAGGAACGCATCGCCACTTGCACCCCAGAACTGGATCAGATCGAGGACCGGATCGGGATTGCTTCGGCCGATCTGCTGCAGCCCGATGGTCACGGCCTCCCGGGTTCGCCAGCGCTGATCGTGGGCGGAGCCGGCAATTGCCGCGACGGTTCGATCCGCGTCGGTCTCGATCCATGCTGCCAGACCAGCCGCCGTACAGGCGACTGGAAACTCGGCGGAGGAATTGACCGGAGCATCGATGAGTGGCGTCCGGAGCCAGAGTTCGAACTCGGTCCGCAGGGGATCAATCTGATGCAGCGTGCATTGCCGGACAACTGCCGCGATCAGTTCAAGATTGCCGCGAGGTCCAGGGAGATGCGATTCCGACTCGAGGTAGCGCCAAAGGGCATCGAACTCGTTGTTGCGAATCAGCCGCGAGAGGGTGTCGTCATAGGTCACCGCACGGACCTCCAGAAATGCGTGATGGCCGCCTGCAAGCGACCATCACCGGAACGGCACTGATTGGGAGGCGGCTTGTCAGGCCGGGTTCTTTTCGAGGAATGAAGCGCGGACGACGGTCCGGGAGATGTATTCGCCGGTGGAGTAATCGAACTCGCCACCACAGGTGATCATGGTCAGTGATGTCTCGCCGGTATCACCGACGATTTCGGCGATCGGCGCATTCTCGGCGTCGTACAGCTTGAGCCACTCGACCTGATAGCGATAGATGTTGTTGTCCTCGCCGGTCATATCGACAACGTCGCCTTCCTGGAGGTTGCGGACGTTGTAGAAGACCGCCGGGCCGACATTCCAGTAGTCGACATGGGCAGCGACGACGACATTTTGCTCATCCAGGCCGAGACGGCCGGTTTCCTTGTACCAGGAAACGACCCATGGTCCGGTTGGATCCTGCATGACGCCATCGACGATCTCAAGGGTTTCGACGACTGCGTCCACCGCCGCCTTGTCGATCTTGATTGCGACCGGCTTGAAGCCGGGCGATGCCAGGGCAACGGGATTGGAACCGGTCGGTCCGGGTCGCATACCACCGGTGGTCGGCATATCACCGCGCTGGGTGGATGTGATCTTGGGGGCTTCGGCCAGGGCGCGCAGTGGCGTGGACGAGATGGCAGCAACGGCGGCCGCCCCAATCCCGAACCTGGCAAAGTCTCGTCGATTGAATCGCGTTGTCATTGTTTTCCTTGCCTCCCAGCACAGGATTGGACCGGTGCTACGGTTGCGGTCCACCATCAAGCGTCGGGGAGAACAACCCGCGCGAAGATGTCGTCATCCTCATAACGCGTGTTCGGGTCATATCGTATCACTCGACTCCCCGAACACATCGATCTTCCCTGAAGATATGGTCCTGCAGATCGGTTGCCAGACCATCGGTAAGTTCACGTATTTCCGAATTTGGCGTCCAGGAATCGATTCAGTTGATCCGTTCCGATTGCGTCCAAAGCCGAAAACGGCTGGCGCAAGGATGCTGATTCAAATACGCCGCAACGGGTCAGTTCGGTTTTTGCGGTGATGACCGAGTGATCGAGTGACTGCATGGCCCAGAGGACGAACTCGAGATCGCTACGGAACAAGTCCCTCGCCTGATCGTGCTGGCCCGACTCCCAGAGGCGCTGGATGTCGGCAAAGAAACGGGTAAAGCCGGCGGCTGGCATGGATCCAATCGCTCCGCGCTCGAGGGCGTCAATCATTGCCAGTCCGCCCCAGCCGCAGAGGACTTCGAGCTTGCCGTTGCTCGTCTCGATGGTGTTGGTGAGGGTGACTCCCTGCGGAACGCCTTCGGCCTTGACGTAGCGGATGGTGTCGCAGGCATCGGCGAGGTCGGCCCAGAGCGCCGGACCCATCGCGACTCCGGTCAACTGGGGAGCGTCCTGAATCATGATTGGGATCTCGACTGCTGTGGCGATACGCAGGTAATAGTCGCGAAGTCCAGCCGGTCCGGGTTTGACGAAGGATGGCGGCAGCACCATCAGCACATCCGCACCGACCGTCGCTGCTGATTTGGCGCGCTCGACCGCAATCTCCGGGCCCGTGCCATCGGCCGAGATCACAATCGATGCCCGACCAGCGACACGCGCCACAACGACGCGAGTGATCTCGGTGCGTTCGGATTCGGTCAGCTTGTACCCCTCAGAAGCGAGGGCAAGGGCGGCCACGCCGGATGCTCCCTCGGCGATGACCCAGTCGACTTCCCGCTCCAGGCTGGCGTAGTCGACCGAACCATCCTCCGCGAACGGGGTGCAAAGGATCGGAATGCAGCCGTGAAGCCCGGCGTGATCAGACATCCTTGCCAGCCTGTTCGCGCTTCTCCCAGCCGGGTGCGAAGAGTGGGAGGAAGTTGCTCACCTGGTACGGGTGCTTCTCCAGTTCCTCGAAGACCAGATCGCAGCCGAGCCCGGGGCCGTTCGGGATATCGATCGTGCCATCGGCCGCGATCGTCGGGTGCCAGGTGACGATTTCCCGCTCCCATGAAACATTGAAATCGTCGAAGAGTTCCTGGATGAGCAGGTTCGGCGTGCAGGCGTCGACCTGGATGCAGGTTGCGGTCGAAATCGGACCTTGCGCCTGATGGGGGGCAACCACGCCGTACCAGGCATCGACCATCCCGCAGACCATCCGCGTTTTCATGATGCCGCCGAGGTTGGACGGATCGGGTTGGAGGATGTGGACGGTGTTGTGAGCCAGCAATTCGGCGAACTGGTGGGTGCTGGTGAAACTCTCCCCGGCCGAGACCGGAATCGGCAGCTTGGCCGCAACTTCGGCGGTGGCGTCGATCTTGGAATGGTCGGTCGGCTCCTCGAACCAGGTTGGGTCGTATTGGGCGATTTCATGGCCGATCTTGACAGCTTCCGAGACGGAAAAGCGGCGGTGGCCCTCGATCATGATCTGGACATCCGGGCCGACGGCATCGCGCACGGCGGCTATGCAATCGATCGAAAGGCGGCGGTCTTCCTGGGTCATTGTTCTCCAGGCCGCACCGAAGGGATCAAACTTCAGCGCCTTGTACCCGCGGGAGACGACCTCCTGCGCCTTCTCGGCGAACATCTGGGGGACACGCTCTCCCTGGTACCAGCCATTGGCGTAGACGGGGAGGCGCTCGTGATACTGACCGCCGAGGAGATCGTAGATGGGTTTGCCGAGATCCTTGCCGATGATGTCCCAGCAGGCGATCTCGATCGCAGCGACCGCGTTCATGTGGATCTGGCCGCCATCTGAATAGAGATCGCGGGCCATGCGTTGGTAGATGGTCTCGATCTGGTAGGGATCCATACCTTCGTAGCGATGGGCCAGTTCGTGGACGGTGGCTGCGACCGATTGGGCAAAGCCGTTGAGCGATCCTTCGCCGACGCCGTACAGGCCGGGTTGATCGGTATCGAGCCGGACAAAGACCCAGTTCTTCCACGGGTTGCCAACGATATAGGTCGTCGCTCGGGTGATCCGCACCATGCTCGATTGCCCCTCTGTGCTCACAAGGATTCAGTAGCGGGAATGGTGGCATAGACCGCCCGCGCATGGGCGATCCACTCAATGGAGGGAACAGGAGCAGGAACGCTCCATGCGCCCGGAATTGGTACGATGAGTGGCATGTTGCAGAAGTATGCCCCTCCCCGATCGGCCGAACCTATCCGTGTGGCCGTGATTGGAACCGGGTTTGGAGAGGCAGTGCACCTCCCGGCCCTGAGGCAGATTCCCGATTTTTCCATCGCTGCCGTCTGTTCGCGCCGGGCCGATCATGCTCATGCGGCCGCCCGACTCTATGGCGCAGCGCTCTCGACCACCGACTATCGCGATCTTGTCGATCGCTCCGATATTGATGCGTTTATTGTGGCGACACCGCCCCATCTCCATCATCCGATGACGATGTCTATCCTGAGCGCTGGCAAGCATGTCATTGTCGAGAAGCCGATGGCGCGGACAGTAGCCGAGGCGAAGGACATGGTCCGTATGGCCGAGCGGGCCGGGGTGGCGGCGATGGTCAATCATGAGTTCCGGTTCGTACCGGCCCGTGCCTATGCCCACGAATTGATTGCGGGCGGTTACATCGGCGAGCCGTACTCCGCATCCATGTCGTTCTACCGCTCCAGTCTGAATGATCCCCGCGGTGTGCCCTTCACCTGGCTGATGGAGGAGGACAAGGCTGGTGGAATGCTGGGCGCCATTGGTTCGCACCATATCGATTCGATGCGCTGGTGGATGGGCGATATCCGCTCGGCCAGTGGGGCCCTCTCGACCATGGTCCGCAAACGCAAGGCGGGTGATTCCCAGCAGATGCTGACCGTCACCGCCGATGACAACTTCGCGGTAGTCATGCAGTTTCACAATGGTGCGATCGGAACCATCCACTATTCAGCAACGGCCACCCACGAGCCGAACGACCATATCGTCATTTCCGGCTCCGAGGGAACGATCGTGTTGACGGCGGATGGCCGCCTCCAGGCCGGACGCAAGGGAGAACTCGTCGCGGATCTCCTGATTCCCGAACGCTTCATACGCGGAGCCGCGACCGGACCGCACCCGCTCATCCACCCGACTGTTTACCTCCTCAAGCAATGGGCGGAGGCTATCCGCACCGGCCAGTCCCGGTCGCCTTCATTTGAGGACGGCTACAAGGTCCAGGAAGCGATCGATGCCATCGGTCGTTCGGTCCAGACTGGTCGATCGGTCGAACTCCAACGCGCGCAGCAGCGGGGGCGGTCGACCACCTCGTGAGCATCCGTTTGGTTGCATCCGATCTCGACGGCACCCTCATGCGGCGGGACAAGTCGATCTCGGAGCGCTCGATCGTGGCGATGGAACGCGCCCAGGCAGCGGGCATTCGCATTGTTTTGGCGACCGCACGGGGCAGGGGGACGGTCGGGACAATTGCCCGGGACGCCCGGTTTTCGGGGTATGCCATCTGCGGGAATGGCGCGGTGGTGCTCGATCTGGCCGACGACGCCCGCGTGATTCATCAAACCTCAATCGACAGCCATATCGCCTCCCGCGTGATGGCCCTGATCCGCGACCTCGCTCCAGGGACCGTCTTCGAGATGGTAGGGACGCATGACTTCCTGATGGAACCTGGTTATCGGGACCTTTCCGCCTTTGAGGATCACTGGCTGGATCCAACGGCCATTCCGGTGGCTGATCCGCTTGTGGGGATTGAGGCCGGGGTCATCAAGATCGTCGCCCGTCATCCCGAGCTCGCCACTACCGATCTCTTTCGGATCCTCGCTGGCGCTGCGCGGGAACATGTCGAGGTTACCCACTCGCTCGCCCCGTTTGTGGAAATGGCGGCCCTGGGAGTGACCAAGGCAACGACCCTGGCCGAACTTTGCGCCACATGGGGCATTGATCGCGGCGAGGTGGCGGCAGTCGGCGACGCGCTGAACGATCTGCCAATGCTGGAGTGGGCCGGGCTTGCCCTGGCGCCAGCGAATGCCGAGGCGGAAGTCCGGGCGGCGGCGGATCGCATTCTGCCGTCGAACGATGAGGATGGGGTCGCCGCCTTCCTCGAATCACTCGTCGATTTGCAATAATCCGGCAGATCGGACGCATCGCGGCGCCGACAGGAGATATCCCACATGGTTATGACAAGCGATCTTCGCGACCGCACAATCCTCGACCCCTCTGTTGAACTCGACACCCCGACAATGTTGGTCGATGAAGCATTGATGGAACTCAATATCAGCGAGATGCAGTCGTTGGCTCGCTCGCTGGGCTGCCAGTTGCGGCCGCATATCAAGACGCACAAGACGCCGCAAATCGCCATGCGGCAGATTGCGGCCGGCGCCCGGGGCATCACCTGCGCCAAACTGGGCGAGGCCGAAGTGATGGCCGATGCCGGTGTCGAAGACATCCTGATGGCGTATCCCGTCGTCACTCCGATCAAACTGCAGCGGCTGCTCAATGTGATGGAGCGGACACGCATGATCGTTGCCGTCGACGATCTGGCCACCGCCGAGATCATGGCCGCGACAATGAACCGCAACGATCGCACCCTTGAGGTCTACGTCGAGGTCAACACCGGCCAGAACCGCGCCGGCAAGAAATGGGGAGAAGAGGCTGTCGACCTGGCTGTTGCGATTGCACGCCTTCCAGGACTGCGCCTGATCGGCATCATGACGCACGAGGGCCAGACGCATACGCTGCCGGCTGATCAGATTGCGGAAGGGGCGCGCGAAGCTGGCCGCAAGTTGGTCGATACCGCCGAACAGATCCGCCGCCATGGCGTTGAGATCACCGAGGTGAGTGTGGGCTCAACCCCTTCGTCGCCATACACGGCGTCCGTTGGCGGCGTGACCGAGATGCGCCCCGGCACCTATGTCTTCCGCGACACGACCGGGTTCCTCTATGGCCTCTACGGGCCGGAACGATGTGCGGCCAGAGTGCTGGCTACGGTTGTCGCACACCCGGCACCGGATCGCGCGATTCTCGATTCCGGCTCAAAAACGCTGGCTCTGGATATGAGCCATGGTCATCCTGGACATGGCTACATCGTCGGGCACGGCAACTCGCGGATCGATCGCCTGAGCGAAGAGCACGGGGTGGTTGTTATCGCCGAAGACGATCCGGGCTTCACGATCGGCGAGCGGGTCGAGGTCATCCCCAATCACATCTGCCCCTCGGTCAACCTCTTTGACATGCTGACTGTCATCCGGGATGGCAAAGTGATCGATACGTGGGCTATCGCCGCTCGCGGAAAGATTCAGTAGGCAACCGTCGACCTATACTTGGCGCCGTTCAGTTCGATTGACTGCTTGAACGGGTGCCATGCGTAGCTACCGCTATCTCGAATTCATCACCGCGTCGTTTGTTGCGGTCCTGATCATTTCGAACATTGCATCAACCAAGATTGTGGACCTCGGCTGGTTCACATTTGACGGTGGCACCATCCTTTTCCCCCTTGCCTACATTTTTGGTGATGTTCTCACCGAGGTTTACGGGTACGCTCGCTCGCGGCGGGTGATCTGGACCGGATTCTTCTGGCTGGTGGTGATGGCGGTAGTGCTGACCATCGTTGATCGCCTGCCCGCGGCCAGCGATTACGCGCTGAACGACGAGTTCCATGCGATTCTGGGGCAGACCTGGCGGATCGTCGCCGGATCGCTGGCGGCGTTCTGGGCTGGCGAATTCGTCAACAGTGTCATCCTGGCCAAGATGAAGGTGAGGACTCAGGGCAAGGCGCTGTGGTCTCGGACGATCACCTCCACGATTTTTGGACAGGCAGTCGATACGGCGGTGTTTCTGCTCATCGCATTCGGTGGCGTGCTCACCACCGCGACCCTGTGGGATGTCTTCAAATCGAACTACGTCTTCAAGGTCGGAGTAGAGGTGCTCTTCACGCCGATCACGTACCTGATCGTGATCTATTTGAAGAAGGCAGAGAATAGCGACGTCTACGACACAGACACCGATTTCAGTCCGTTTGCCGTTTCGTCGGCCGATTGAGCGCTGCACCCAGTCTTGTGCTTCTCACTCAGCACCGCGCGGTTTGCCATCAGCTGGACCAGATGGCGCTACGTCACATTGCGTGTTCCTATCGCATGGTTCTCGGCGGAAAACCTGCAGACGTAGTGGCGCGTGCTCCAGCTCGTGCCAAACGGGATGGTGCATGGAGCCGGTGTGCTCAACCGATACCGCGCGGTTTGCCATCAGCTGGAACAGATGGCACTACGTTCGGTTGCGTGCTCCAGTGGAACGGTTGATGAAGACGACCCCGAACGTAGCGGGAGAAGTTCGAGCTTCAACCGAACAGCGTGAAGGATGGAGCCGTTTACTCCCCCGGGGCCAACTGTTTGTAATAGAACGTGGTGCCGTGGAGTTGGCCATCGGCGCCGAGGAGCGCCCAATCGGGGATTGATCCGGCCGCGATCCACCCAAGACGTTGATAGAACGCGTTCGTGGTGTCGTCCACGTTTGTGTCGAGGTGGAGCAGGGTGCGCTGTTCGCGGCGGGCGATTTCTTCCAGCGCGGTCATCATCACACGACCCAACCCTTCGCCCTGGCGCGAGGGAAGCACCAGGACCTTGTTGATCTCGGCGCGGTGACGGCCATTGGCCTTGCCCGCCAACTCGATCTGGCCGGTCGCAATAATGCTCTCTCCGTCGAAACCACAAAGCAGCACGTTGTTGCCGCCAATGGTGCCGGTCCAATAGGTTCTCGCCTCTTCGATCGAAGGTGGATCCACCCAACCGACCGACGCGCCGTCGTTGATCACGCCGATCAGGATCTCAGCAAGATCGTCCAGGTTCTGGTCGGTCAGGGACAGTACTTCGCGGACATCGATCATTGGGGAACGGTTGCCTCTCCGGATGGACACGTCGGCTGGTCTGCTCCCGCCGGATACCGTCGGGCCGACCACCAGTGCCACCCCGACGACGCAGCATACGCGAGCGCGAAGACACCCGCATTGAGGAGCACGATCGCCGAACCCGAGGAGATGTCCTCGTGAAAACTGACAAACATGCCGACCGCTCCGCAGAACACGCCAATCGCAGTCGAAAGCACCATCATGCGCCCGAATGCATTCGTGAGCAGGCGGGCAGTGCTGGGAGGAATGACAATTGCGGCGGCAATCAGGGTCACGCCGACGATGTTCATCGAGGCGACGATGACCGCAGCCAGAGCGAGGGCAAAGCCGGTCTCGACCCAAGCCGACGGTATGCCGAAGACGGCTGCGAGTTCCGGATCGAACGATGTGAAGAGCAGGTAGCGGTAGAAGACACACGTCGCCACCACAACGACCGCCGTCACCGCGCCGATCACGAGGATGTCCTGCATGGTGACGCCGAGGATGTTTCCGAAGAGGGCGGCTTCGAAGTTGCGGGTGAACGTCCGGTAGCGGCTGATCAGCGCAACACCAAGTGCAAACGAGGCGGTGGTGACGATTCCGATTGCAGCATCGGCCCCGATATTGCGGCGCCGGGCAGTGGCATTGATCAGTAATGCCGAAAAGAACCCCCACAGGCCCGCGCCGATGTAGAAGTTGATCCCGATGATGTAGGACACAACCGCGCCGCCGAAGACGGAATGGGACAGGCCGTGTCCGATGTAGCTCATGCGGCGCAGGATGACGACCGTGCCGATGAGTCCGCAAACACCCCCGACGAGCATGGCCACCAGCAGCCCGTGGCGGAAGAACTCGTACTCCATGGGCTCCGTAAACCAGCTCATGAGGCATTCCTCAGGCTGGCCAACGGCGGATGATCCCCAGCCTCGGCGACGAGGACATTGCCGGTAACCGGATCCCGAACGACACGCATCTCGGCGTCGAATGTCCGCGAGAGGATGGCGTCGGTGAAGATCGTCGTCGGGTCACCCTGCGCGACGATCCCGCGATTGACGCAGATCACCCATGGCAGGTGCGCGGCAAGCGAGTTGAGCTCGTGGGTTGTCATCAGGATGGTGGTGCCGTCCTGATTGAGATGGGCCAGGTGGTGGAGGATATCGTCGCGGGTTTTGACATCGACACTTGAGGTCGGTTCGTCGAGGATCAGGATCCGCGGCTTGCCGACGAGGGCACGGGCCAGGAAGACGCGGTGCTGCTGCCCGCCGGAGAGATCACGGATGTGGCGACGCCCGATCCCGCGGAGGCCAAGTTGCTCGAGCACCTCGTCGATGGCACGGCGTTCGGAGCGGGATGGCCAGGGCAGGCGACCCGCTGAGCCGCTCAGCCCCATCATGACGACATTCTCGACAGTGGCCGGGAAGGTCCAGTCGACTGTTTCAACCTGCGGCACGTATCCGACCGAGTCGGGATGGGCATGGCTGGCAAGTTCCCTGCCTTCAACCCGCACCGTGCCGCCGTACCGAGTGGTCAGACCGAGCACCGTCTTGAGCAGGGTTGTTTTGCCAGCGCCACTGGGGCCGATGACGCCGGCGAATGCCCCGGTCGGAATGGCGAGCGAGGCGCGATCGAGGACCGGACCGCGGTCGTAGCCGGCGGACAACTCGTGCAGCTCGATCGCATTGGTGCTCATTGCTGCCAGGTATCCCATGGCTCAATACCGGCCAGGGCATCGACATTGCCGCCCAGCGCCGGCACCATCAGGTTCATATTGTTCAGCATCATGCCGACATAGGTGTGTTCCGGCGAGTTGGGCTCTCCCGGTGGCTCGTCGTCGCGCAGTTTGTCGATGTATTGAGCGCCGGCCTCTTTCGCAATCTGCTCCAACACGGCGCTGGGGAAGACTTCGGAGCCGAAGACGGCGGGCACGCCAGCATCCCTGATCTGGTCGATGAGATCCGCCACATCCTGAGCGGAGGGTTCGGAGAAGTCGGACGGTTGGACCGCACCGATCACGGTCATGCCGTAGCGCGGTGCGAAATAGGCGTAGGAATCGTGATAGGTCAGCAGCTTGCGGTTTTGCTCGGGAATGGTCTGGATGGAGGCGGCAATGCCAACATCGAGCCGGTTGAGCAGGTCTTCGTACAGTGCCAGGTTGCTTGCGAAGTACTCGGCATTTTCCGGCACGCGCTCGCTCATTTTGGCGGCGGCGATCTTTGCGTAATTGAGCGCGTACATCGGGTTCATCCAGAGGTGCGGATTGGGCTTGCCATCTTCCTCGGGGAAGGAGAAGTCGTAGACATACTCCTCCGGTGTGATGGTCTGCGGGCCGAGTTCGACAATCTCCGCGCCATCCTTCAGATTGGCCTGGGCCAGTTCGATCGTCGGATCTTCGAGTTGCAGTCCGTTGACGAAGACCACATCCGCCCTGGAAAGAACGACAGCGTCGGATGGGGCAGGCTCGAAGGTGTGGCTGTTTGTGCCATCGGGAACGATGCCGTGAACATCGGCCCGGTTGCCAACGACGTTACGGACGATCGAGCTGATCGGTGCGACCGTCGTGGCGACATTGATCAAGCCGTTATCGACCTCGAAGTCGTCAGACCAGCCGAGGCTGGTTGTAGGAGTCGGGGTGCTGTCCTGGGCGCGGGCCAAACGCAGGGTGCGTCCGCTGATGGCGACCGCTGCGGCAATGCCCAGAAGATTGCGACGATTTACCAACGGGTGCTCCTTCGCTCCGCCTGAATGGCAACAAGTGGCTGATTGCCATGACTCAGTATGAATTAACGGTTGAGGTCAACCGGTGGTTCGACAGGATATCCGGTCAGGTCGAAGCCGTCGTTTCCCCAATCCAGACCCGCAATGCATTCGGCCAGGGCAATTGTTTCGATCCGAACCCGTACCCGATGGCGTTGGCACTGAAGACAGGCTGCTCGAATATCGCCTGGCTGACTAATATGGCTGCGCCAGTCGGGGTGAGCAACTCCACATTCTCGACTGATTGGTCCGGCATTGGTCGGCCAAGTGGGACGCTGGCCGTCGTCAGAAGTTGCGCTGTGGCCGGGGCGGGGACCGGCATCAGACCGTGCTGGGCCCGGATCCAGCCTTGCCCAACTGCCGGAGGAAGCGAGTAGACCTCGTCAATCTCCATCAGGTCCATCGCCAGCGCGAATCCGCAGATATCGACAATCGCATCGACCGCGCCGACTTCATGGAAATGCACCGACTCGACCGACGTCCCGTGCACGTGTGCCTCTGCTTCCGCGAGTCGGGCGAAGATCTGCAGGGCGCGATCCCGGGCGGTGCCGGGCAGACCGGAGTTCTCGATCAGCGGCCGGATGCTGGCCCAATCTCGCTGGGGTTGTGACTGCGCGACCTTGACCGCGAAGTGCGTTCCGCTGATTCCGTGATGATTGGCTGGCGAACTCTCCAGCGTGTACCCGTCCAGCCCAAGGCTTGTCAGTCCATCTTCAAGCGCCGGAAAATCCAGTCCGGCGTCTAGCAGGGCGCCGAGGACCATATCTCCCGCCGCTCCGGAGAACGGATCAAAAAACGCAATCTTCACCTTGGACTCCATGGAGAATGTCTGGCAATCTGGTCGCACTATCGGCATCAGCCAATTCGGGAAGGGTACCAATCATGCCGCGCTATCAATTCGAGTGCCCGGAGTGCGGTGCGGTCTTCGATCTGGAACGGCCAATGAGCGAATCAGCCGATCACGCCCACTGCCCGGTCTGCAATGCCCATGCGGAGCGCGTGATCACGTCGCCCAAACTGATGTTCAAGGCCGATCCGCGCGACAACCGTCCGTATTGGCACAACCACGACGGGTACAGCCACAGCCATGCCCCCCGTCGCGGCCGCCATTCGAAACCGGAAGACGACCACTGACCGCTAATATGCCGGCCAGTGATCGCCTGCTTTCATCCGAATCTCCGGTTTTGATTAGTCCTCGTGATGGGACGGGACGATGACCACCGGGGCCGGGCTCTCGCGAACCAGGCGCTCGGCAACGCTGCCCATGATCCAGCGCTTGAAGCCGCCCTGCCCGCGAGTTGTCATCACGATCAGGTCCTCCGGAGTCGCGAAATCGATGATCGAATCGACCGCGAAACCGATCGTGACCTGCGTCGTGACAGTGACGCCGTAGTGCTCAATCTCGGCCTTGGCGGCATCGAGCGACTTGTGCGCCGCCTCTGTCGATTCGTCCTCGAGCTGCATGTAGATGTCCGGGCTGAAGGCAGGAGCGTAGCCCATCACCGGGGAGACGACCTGCGGAAGATCGACCGCAGTCAGGAGCACGATCTCGGCACCCATCTGCTTGCCGAGCGCAGCGGCGATCGGCAGGGCCAGCATTGCCCGGTCGGAGCCGTCCAAAGCGACAATTACCCGCTTGATAACCGGCAGTTTGCGCTCTTCGTTCTCGGGATCCTGGCGAACAACCAGCACCGGCATCGTCGATTCGCGCATCACCTTGTCGGAGACACTGCCGAGCGCGAGCCGACCAACTGCGCCACGAGCCGCACTGGCCAGAGCGATCAGATCGAACGAATGATCCTCCGCCGACTGGATGATGACGGACGAGGCATCGCCCTGTCCGATCAAACGATCGAGCGGAACATCCGGGGCGAGTGGCTGCCAATCCGTGGCGGCCTTGTCAAGATCTTCCTGGGCCAGGCCCTTGAGCATCTCGATCACTTCCTCGCCGGACATGGAGACAGCGCCGAACGGTTTGCGCAGCGGCTCGGATTCGGGGATGACCTCGATCAGGGTCACCTTGCCAGCGGCGCCAGCGATAACCAGTGCGTACGGCAGCGCTTCCTCACTGGGGCGGGTTCCATCGATGGGAACCAAAATGGAGCGGATTTCGTGGACGTCAGACATCGGCGTTCCTTTCGCGCAATGCAGTGGACCGGTTGGTCCCCTGATGTCCCTATTTTACGAGGTTTCGCACCGGTCCGATCGAATTCGGGATGCCATTAACCGAGCAGTTCACGAATCTTGACCGCCAATGCCTTGCCCAATTTGATGTGCTGATCGGCATCGAAGTGAATCGCATCCAGGGGACTGCTGACGATCACCTCGCTTGTGTCGAAAAATGGCAGATTGTAGAAGCCAGACCAGTTGCGGTACTCGGTCGGAAACCGGGCGGACTTCTCGCCGGCGCCTGCGAAGATCGAGGCAAATCCGGTCAACTCCACCGTTGGCGGTGGGGCCATCATCAGCACGATCGGGCGGCCTCCATCGGGACCGACCCGCAGATTGCGGGCGAAATCGCAGAGCGTTGCAGCGGACTGCGCGATATCGCCGGGATTGCGGTGGAAGCGATCCTTCAGGTCGTTGGTGCCCAGCATGAGCGTGATCAGATCAATCGGTGCGTGCGATTCGAGGCAGGGTTTGAGGTAGGTGAAACCATTGCGATCGCGCTCGATGATGTCGTCGAGATTGGTAGTGCGGCCGTTGAGTCCCTCTTCACAGACCCGGTGGCCTGCGCCCAGTTCCTTTGCAAGGACACCGGTCCAGCGAGTGTCCAGGTCAAAGCGGCCCTTGCCATCGGGTCGCGCGCCCCAGGTATTGGAATCCCCGAAACAGACAATGGTCTTCATTACGCCTCATCTCCCGTTGGCGCCTTGTCCTCGGGCCACCAGCCAAGCAACGCTTTCGCGTGCTCCAGATCCCAAAACTTCCGCGGATTGTCGGAAATGCCATAGACGATCGCGAACGGGACATCTTCCGCTTCGATGCAGGCGGCGATGAGTCCGGCGGCATCGCGCTTGCTCAACCAGGTGGCACGGACGCGGCGGTACTTCTCCTCCGGCGTCAGATCCAGCCAGAAGGAGCCGTTGGGAATCGTCGGGTCGCGCGGATTGTCGTGCGCCATGACCGAACCGATGCGCAGGTTGTACGAGCGAATCCCGTGATACTCCTGGTAGTAGCGGCCGACTGCCTCGCCGAAGACCTTGCTGACGCCGTAAAGCGAGTCGGGCCGGAGCTCCACCGTTTCGTCGTAGACGCGAGGGTCATCGAGATCATAGATCGATGGCATCCCCTCTTCCTCGTAGCCGCCGATGGTGTGGTTGGACGAGGCAAAGACCAGTGCCTTGACGCCGGCAATGCGGCTGGCTTCGTAGGCGTTGTACGTGCCCTGGATGTTGATGTTGAAAATGTCGTCCCACGGTGTCTGCACCGATGGCATGCCGGCCAGATGGACAACGGCATCGACCCCTTCGAATGCGGGCTGGATCGCTGCAAGATCCGAGATATCGGCGACCAGGGTTGGGACCGTGCCGGGATCCTTGATGTCGAGGCCGGTCAGCTCGTAGCGGTCGCCGAGGTAGGTGACACAGGCTTCGCCAATAACACCTGCAATGCCCGTGACGAGGACTTTCTTCTTCGCCAATTCA
>JAPXRQ010000018.1:0-1106 GCA_033813515.1 Thermomicrobiales bacterium | reverse complement strand
TCAAACTCCTTTAATGTGCTGAGGTCGGGTGACTCTACGATGGGTATCCTACCAACCACAGGCGTTCGTTTGGACAGAATGGATACACGGTGAAGCATCTCCCGTTCGACAAGCCCGGCACGTTCTGGAAAGCCAGTCTCCACACCCACACAACCCGCTCCGACGGCAAGTTGACCCCGACAGAACTGGCGACGGCGTACCGCGAGGCCGGGTACCACGTGCTCGCCATTACCGACCATTTCATGGAGCGCTTCGATTTTCCCATCGTCGATTCCACTCCATTTCGCACGGATGGATTCACGACCCTGCTCGGCGCTGAACTGCATGGTCCGGGTTTGATGCTCGGTCCGTGGCACATCCTGGCGGTGGGGCTGCCGGCCGATTTCGCTCCCGCCAGGGAGGACGAGACCGGTCCAGAAGTTGCCAGGCGCGCCTCAGATGCGGGAGCGTTCGTGGCTATTGCCCACCCGGCCTGGTACTCACTCTTTTTCGAGAAGGCGAAGGAGATGGATTTCGCCGATGCGATCGAAGCCTGGAACACGACCTGCCATTATGACAACGACCGGGGCGAGAGTTGGTACCTGGTCGATCAGTTCCTGATGACCGGTCGCCGTACCTTTGCGATTGCGACTGACGATGCGCACTGTGCGGCCAGACCGGATACATTCGGCGGCTGGACGATGATCAAGAGCGAGTCGCTGGATCCTGATTCGATCCTGGCGGCGCTCAAGGCCGGCCACTCCTTCGCCTCGACCGGCCCGAATATCCTGGATATCCGGCAGGAGGGCGATCAGATCATCGTCGAGACCGATCCGGCCGTTGCGATCTTCGCGACCGGAGCCGGGGCCCTGCACCGGGATGTCACCGCGCCCGGGACCACAACCGCCGCGTTCGATATCGAGCCATTCCGCACCAGTTACATGCGGATCACGGTCATCGACGAGAACGGCAAAAAGGCCTGGTCAAATCCGATTTTCTTCGATTAGCGAGCAACCTCATGTAGCGCCGGCCCTGTAACACCGGCCTTGTAGCGCCGCATTGCAATGCGGCAAAACCCCACCCATCGCGCGTTTCTCCGGCCAAGGACAGCATGACAAACGGCAAGC